>PBZV01000039.1 GCA_002730325.1 Nitrososphaerota archaeon | reverse complement strand
TCAATATTTTGAATTTCTTTATGTGATAATTCTTCTCCCTTATTTTGATAATATTCCTTGATAATTTGAGCTGGAGTCTTTTTGATATTGTATTTTTGTAATGTTTGATTGACTGATCTTTTACATAAAAAATCAAACATGGCATATCGGTAAACCAGGTATCCTGATAATCCTATAATCGCAACAATAACTATTGGAATTATGAAAATTTGAATTGCCATGTATTATCACTGGTTTTTTTGCTATTTCTTTGTTCTTTTTTTAATGAATTTAATGTGTGCCGGGGGCGAGTTTCGAACTCGCGACCTCCAGATTATGAGTATTGCCTTAGTTGGAGAACCGTTAGAGATTACCAAGCGAACTGGCACTCTAACCAGGCTGAGCTACCCCGGCATAGTATATGGCTAAAAATTTGGGAAATTAAATGCTACGTATGTAATAATATTTGATTTTTTACCTANTTGGTGATTTCTGCCCATGTGTCTTTTTCATTTTTTACCCAAAGGAATTTNTTTTGCAATGCTGATGTNTACAATTTTTCCCATTCTNCNCCGACNTCATCAGTCCATGCTTTGAAAATTCTNGGATCTATGTAATTTCTTAAAGATGTCCCAATGTTATAGTCCCTTGTTTTTTCAGANAAATCAATTTGTAACTCTAGTTTTTCTATTCTTTCTTTGTGTTTGATTTTTTGTTTTTTNATTTGTTCATTTAATGTNTTGATTCTTTTTACTTTACTCTTTTTCTGAGCGTCAGTTTTTGGTTGAGTTGTTTCCACTTTTTTCAAAGTTGCATTAGTTTTNNCCCATGCTTTTTCTTTTNCTCTNTTTTTTAGAGAATCTCTNTTTTTCTGTAATGACTGCTCAAATGTTTTTGGTATTGTTCTCTTNTGATTACACATCATAGCAGCTTCCAAATTTGCTAGTTTTGCATGNTATAGTTTTTCATTTGCTGTNTTNCCTTTNATATTGTCATGATCCATGAGATATTTTTTGACCACAGTTGTTGCAAGGTATGTTCTGAATACTTTGGCAGTTAANCCCTTTACAATTCCTGAATAATATGCATTGACNTGTCTTGAAGTTATATCATCAAAAATTTCATCTTTTGGTTTTTTCTTTTCAATTAATTTTTTCAAATTTTCCTGAAATTGTTTATCNTGACCTTCAACANNTANTGTTTCTTGCCATCTTACACTGTCTTTACCTAGAAAATCAAACTCTATTGTNTCTGATGTGATTTTGATNTGTTCTTTTCTTAGAGTGGTTGCACCTACTGTATCTGCNTCNTCAGGATCTTTTTCATCTCCCACNCTCATTGAAGTTCTNTAAATTAAATAACACGCAGTAGCAATTCTNCTAATTNTTTTATCTTTGTTTTTCATATCTTTTACAATTCTATCTTTNATCTTGTTAATTTCATTTCCAAGTTTTACTGCCTTTTCATATTTTGCTTTATCTCTATCNTGTTTTAATCCTGAAGAATCTGCAAGCCAAACATATTTTCTTTTTTGTGTAAGGAAATCCATCCAACTAGCTAACCACATTGAATCCTTATCGTGAATAATTTTNCCCCATTCTCCTTCTGGGACTTTAGNTTCTTTTCCAAGATTTAGTGTTACATCTTTTGAAGTAATACGAGGTTTCCATTTNCCTCTAATNGGATGNTCNCCTCTNCCAATGAATATTCCTGGTGGTTCTGCCATATAGTTTCCNACTTCAACTTCTTTNCCATCCATTATGGCGATTCCATACTTGCNTTTCAATTTTTCTCGTAATTCTTTTCTTTTTNCAGCAATGGATTTTTTCTCTTCTTTAGTCATCATCTCTTTGAGATCTTTTTCTTTGTCAACAACTTTGAATGCATTTGAAAAATCAATTTCTTCATATGAAATTTTTTTAAATTTTGAATCTAAANTTTTNACAAAATCTGCTGTGAAGTTTTTTTGAAAAACCTTGTCTTGNGCATATGGGGTGTCTTTCTTTTTTGCCCATTGATACACCATTTCTTCTTGATTTACATCTAGATCAACTAATTCTCCTTTGATCTTTATCTTGATTCCTTGANCTTCNTAGGCTGGTGGGAATAAGATTCCATTATGTTGTAGCGTTTTCCATTTCATTTNTTTCACTTTAAAATTNCGGACTTTGATGAAAACTCAATTCTATGTGTATATCAATTTAACGTACNTGTACGATGTCAACTAGGAAATAGTTCTTTACTCATGTATTTCTCAAATTCTAGGTCTGTTTTGGCTTTTTTTGCNTCCATAAACATAGCGGCATCTGTTCCTGCAATGTATCNAGGTAAAATCTCGTCTGCATGAATTGCNTTNATGATGACTTTTGCAACTTGAGATGGTGGAGTTCCAAGCTCTGCCATCATTTTAAGACCTGAAAGAATATGATCTGTTAATTTCTTATATTGTGGATCTACTTTTGATTCTTGAATCTTCATTGAATCAAAAAAGTTTGTTTTAACNGCACCNGGTTCAATTAATGTCACTTTAATTCCAAATTGACCTAANTCATATCTCAGACATTCACTTAATCCTTCTAATGCNTATTTTGTACTNACGTAAGCTGGAAATCCTGGTAGCCCCATTCTTCCAATTACTGAACTAATGTTTACAATAATTCCTGAATTTTGTTNTCTCATAATTGGAGAAACTTCTTGAACCATTCTTACAATACTNAAGAANTTAGTTTCAAACTGTTTTCTAAAACTATCNACTGATACNTCTTCTGTACANCCAAATTGTCCATAACCTGCATTATTTACTAGGACATCTAATCTTCCTCCATCTGAAACAANCTTCTTTATTGCTGANACAATTGATTCTTCATTATNTACGTCTAATTGGATTACATCTATTGGAAGATTTTCTTTTTTGGCAATNGCTTCNATTTCTNCTCCTTTTTTAANATCTCTCATACTTGCAAATGTGTGATAACCATCTNTTGCTAATTCCAAACAAGCTTCAAATCCAATTCCTGANGAACTGCCAGTTACAAGAGCTACTTTTTGCATATCTGTGNTAAATTATTGTTATATTTATCCCATTTTGATTTGTTATACTAGTGGTTTATCNCCTTCAATAGGATCAATTAATTCTGTTTTTTCACCATCGTTTATTCTCTCAAGAATCTCTAATGCTGAAGATTTATGCAAATATTCATTATTATTTCCACATCTNTATGAGAACGTACACCTTGGACATCCNGCCTCATTTTTACATGGACACTCTTTTACAATAAACATACTTCTTTCAAGAGCTTTTTCAAATCTATCAAACAGTGCTTTACTTGCACCACTNCCNCCAATTGCAGCNTCATAAATGAAAATCAGGCCTGAATTTCCTAGGGATATTCCTCCCAANTCTTGTGAAACNCCTCCTGTGATCATATTNCTTCCTTCNATTACAACATGTTCTGTTGCATGATATCCNCTTGCTTCTGCATATTCTTCATCTTCTGACTCTTCCATAACTTTGATAGGTTTTGGTGCATGGAATACAATCCCCTTCGTTACAAAATCATATTCTAATGGGGTATCCAGTAATATTTTTTCACCTTGAGTAATTTCTTGTCCTAATTCGATGTTGACATACCCATATACCTTTTTTTGAATATGTAATTTACAAAATACAACTTCTACTCCATTGGCTTCTCTACTTTCAAAAATTGTTTCAATTGTTGGCCATTCTTCTGTTAATGATTTTGTATAATATGGATAGTCTCTGGGAATCCTTTCTAGTTTAGCATAATTTTTTGTTGGATAATCAAACTCTTTTACTTTATATCTAATTCCTGCCAAAAAATAGATTGCATCTTTGTGTAATTCTTCTAGGGCAATNGGTAGAATTCTATCTCCNACTTTTTTCNCATTCAAGAAAATATNNATTGATTTTCCAATACCTCTTATGCTGTANTTGTTTAACATGGAANTAATTTTATCAAAATTTGGAATTATTCTATTGTTAACNAGTTGAAGATTTTCTTTGATAATATGATGTTCAATTATTTCTTGGTGTTCTTTTAATTCATGTTTTGAAATTGGTNTATCACATGCCATTGCAAGAACTTGAAATTCTTCTACAAATGGATTCTTGGGGTCGATGTATGTTTTTTCAGTATCTTCAAAATAATCTTCTGGGTGATTTTTGTAATATTGAGAAATNGGATCATTNCCTAATGCTAAAAANGCATATCCTCGTTGNCCTTTTCTTGCTGCTCTNCCAATTCTTTGAATCAGTCTATTTACTGGAATTGTGGATGAAATTACACAATCNACATTNCCCACATCTATGCCTAATTCAAGCGTAGGAGTACATGAAATTGCTTGGAGTTGGTCTTCTTTAAANTGTCTTTCAACTGCAGTTCTATAATTCNCCATTAGGCCTGCTCTGTGAACTTTGATGTTGACTTTTTGTTTTTTAGCCTGAATTGCTAATAGTTCTGAATTTAGGTGTGAATTGTTAAAGACCATTGTCTTGTGATTTTTTTCAGTTAGTTTCTTTGTCAACTCTACCATTAAGGCTCTTTGAGTTCTAAGTGATGGAAANAACATTACAAAATCTGTTTTACCTTTTTTNCCAGAACCATGNATGATTTGCATTTTCTCATCAAATAATTGCTGACAGAATTTTTGTGCATCATCTAATGTAGCAGATGCTGCAACAAATTGNAATTTATTATTACAAATTCTTTTTAGNCGTTTAATTATGTAATGTACATTTGTTCCAAAAATCCCTGAATACACATGAGTTTCATCTACCACNANAATTCTTGTTGAATGAAGNAATGATGAAAATTTTGTTTGATGCCAAAGGTGATAATGNAAAANATCAAAATTTGTTATTAGAATTTGAGGNGGATTTTCAATTATTTCTCTTCGTTCTTCTTGTTTTGTNTCNCCATCAAACACTTTTACATTAATTCCAATTTTTTCAGNAAATTTTTGAATTTTTGGAAANTGATCTCGTGATAANGCCTTTGTTGGATAAACAAAAACTGCAAAAACACTTCCTTTGTTTTTGTTTGAGTCTTTGATGATTCGCTGAATTACTGGAATCAAAAATGCTTCTGTTTTTCCTGAAGCAGTAGGTGCTTCAATTATNACATTTTCNCCAAATGAAATTTCTTGAATTGANTCTTCTTGAAATTTATAAAATTGNTTAATCTTTAATTTTTCTAGATTATTTGNAATTGCTTCATCTAGTCCTAATTCTTCAACTTTACATCCCATTTTAGGCTCAGGATTACTCAAAACTTNGTATTTTGAGATATAGTCTTTTTTTGAAAATAATATGTTTTCTGTNATTTTNTCTGGTTTNTTTTCACCAATCATTTCTTTNATTTCATTTTCACTTCTAACAATCCCNTCATCTTTTAGATTTTCAGCAAGTCCTTTTTCAGTAACNAACCCTTTATCAAATCTGGAAAGAAATTCCAAGAAAACTTCNTCNAAATTTTTTGAAAATTCTAATAGATCTTCAATACCNCACTTTCCACATGAAACATGCATCTTTTTGTTGAACGTTTTTTGAATTTCTATTTTTGATTTNCATTTAGGACATGAAAATTTCAAGATCTATTAATTGAGAATTCTTTAGTGATTTATTGTTAATCGATATGATTAACCAATGATGTTATTAAGCTAAGAATCAGTCTTGAATTTAAAAATGGAAAAAATTGAAATTAATAAAATTTACAATCAGANTTGTATAGAGGGAATGAGTTCAATNCCTAAAAATAAGATTGATCTTGTAATNACTGATCCTCCTTTTGCTATCAATTTNAANGCAAAAAAAGCAAATTATAATCGAACTTCATCTAGAGTTCTTTCAGGATATAATGAGATTAAACCTGAAGATTATTATGATTTTACATTTGCATGGATGAGTGAAGTTTTTAGAATTTTAAAGGACTCTGGTAGCATGTATGTTTTTTCAGGATGGAATAACCTNAAAGATATTTTACGAGCTTTGGATGATGTTGGTTTTATTACCATTAATCATATAATTTGGAAATATCAATTTGGGGTAGTNACAAAAAAGAAATTTGTAACATCTCATTATCATTGTCTTTATGTTTGTAAAAATGATAAGAAAAGAAAGTTTTTNCCATTTTTTAGGTTCAAAAAAGATGAAAAAACAAAAGAAGGACGTAGTTTGCATTATCGAGACAAAGAAGATGTTTGGGATATTAAAAGAGAGTATTGGACTGGAGATGAAAAAACACCTACAAAACTCCCTTCTGAATTAATTCAAAAGTTATTAGAATATTCTAGTGAGAAAAAAGATATTGTATTTGATCCTTTTCTTGGTTCAGGACAAGTAGCAGTTGTAAGCAAATCCTTACAACGTAGATTTCTTGGATTTGAAATTGTTCCTTCTTATTACAAATTTGCTAAAAAACGACTTGATAAAGACCTGTATCGAATCAAAACTTCAAAATAATTTTTTAATCCTTTTTTACATCATCTATTTTCTTTTGACCANTTTTTACATCATCTATTTTCTTTTGACCCATTTTTGAAGATATTATTTTTTGTAATTCTTCATCTGTCTTGTCATCAACTTTGACCCCGATTGATTTTGCAATTGTTTCTAATTTTTCTCGTTCTGTTTCAACTGGTCCTGAAATTGTTGGAGTCTGTTCTGANACNTCTTTCATCTGATCTTGAATNTCATNTTTTGCTTTATTGTATTCGTTAACTACTTTTCCAAGTTTTTTGGCAGCCCCNGGAAGTTTTCCTGTCCCTAAAATCAAAATTAATGCAACAAAAATAATTATCATCCATTCGCTTCCTGCAATATTTAATGAAAAATCAAGCATACTGGATTGTGTTGTAATTTAAAATTAAACGTAATGTTGAGATTTATGCCTNATTCTCCTGTAACATTCATAGAATTTTTTGTGGCTCTAACTTCTTTCTACATGTTATTGCAAGAAATGTAATTCCTACCCCNATTATACAAAATACCAAATANGGTGCTTCATCTCCAAATNANTGAGTAATTGGTCCNCCAATTGTNGGTCCTAATGNCCAACCTATNCCAAATACTGTTTCATATGCCCCNATAATTTTTCCTGAAATCTGNTTTTTTGTTTTACTTAGAATTATTTCCANAGTCAATGGGAANAATATACTAAATCCAAATCCCATTAGNACTAATGCAATTCCAAATGTAATGATNGAATCTGCAATTACTGATATTGCTAATCCTATGGAAATTGATAATGTTGCTGCAATCAAAGTTTGACTAGTTCTACTTGCAAACTTCCCTGCCAACGCTAATGANACNACTCTTGANATNCCAAAAACAAAATACAACAATAAAACATTCGTAGCAGTCATACCANTATCATTAAGAAATGCGGGAAAAATTGTGAGAATAATCCCNAAAGATGATGTACAAAAAATCAGNAAAATTACTACTTCTGGAAATTTTTTCATTTCTTTAATTGCTGAAAAAGAAAATCTTTCTTGATGTACACTAATTCTTTTTCTTGANATNANAAGTGCTGAAATTATTGCTGTGGCCAGAATAAATGCAGTAATTTGGAANATAATTCGATATGTNACATCTAATCCATCTANAATTACAGTTCCGAGTAATGGTCCTAGCATGAATCCAATTACAAAAAACATTGTAAACCATGAGATGTTTCTAACTCTATTTTTTTCTGAACTCTCATTTGCTATAATTGCTTGACANGGTGGCCAAAAAAANGCNTGAGCTACACCTGTCATTATTCTAAANCCCATTATTTCTGGAACTGATTGTGCAATTGATAGAAGATAAATNGATGCAGAATTAATNGCTGCCCCTATGGCAAGAAGGTANCCNTTGTTAATTCTATCNAGAAGAATNCCGACAAAAAGTGGGATGAACATGTATGGAACAAAATTTGTTANTCCGATTAACCCTAGTTCTGAATATGTAGCACCAATTACATTTTTTGCAAATATTGGTAAAATAGGTCCGTGTAACCCATAGGAAATTCCTATGATTAACCCTGTAATGTTGACTAGTATCAGAACTTTATTCATTTGTATGCTGCAACCATTATTGCTCCGCCCATTAGGTCTTTNTCAAATTCTACTCTNGAGAATTTTTCTAGCAANAATTTTTCTAGTTTTTTGTTTTTAGGCCATCGTTTGTATGTTCCATACAGTGTTCCAAACTTTAGTCCTAATCTNCCNCCTGCAATTAATGCAAGAATTGGAAGAATACATCTTAGATAAAATGAAACACCNGNTCTAAAAAATAACTCATCTGGCTTTCCTAAATCAACAATTACAAATCTNCCATCTTTTTTCAAAACTCTATGAACTTCAGAAATNGCAATTCTCAAATTGATTGCGTCCCTTAATGAATAACCACANAAAACAGCATCAAATTCTTCACCTCTAAATGGTATGTGCTCAAAAACACCATTTGCCATGTCTGGTGATTTTTCAAAATNTGTACTTGTATTTTTTAGCATTGGGANTAGTGGGTCATAAAGTGTGACTGAAATTTTCCCATCAGTTTGTTTTAGTGCAGTTTTTGACATGTTTCCAAATCCTGAACCTGCATCTAGAATTTTATTTCCTGGAAATACTCTTTGTGAAATTCCACGATTTCTATGTTCTACATCTTTGCCTAATGAAATAATGGAATTTACTTTATCATAAATTGGAATAATTTCTCGAAGNACATCCATTACTTCNCCCCAATAACTTCCTAAACCCATAATCTATCGTNTTTGTATACTAGTTTGAATAGTTTTCAAATCTATTACTTCTACTCTTTAGAAAATTTTGATGCATTTTGAGAATATGTTAGTATATCTTCTTCTGAAACNTTCTCAAATANTTTAGATTCTGTTGAAATTTTTGCCATTTTAACATGATTTACCCCCTCTTTTTGTTCTGCTTTTAGATTAATTGCTGCAATTGCCAATGATGCTGCATCTTCCAAACTCATATCTTTANTGTAATATTTTTCTAAAAATNAATTGACATCATCTGAACCNGAACCAATTGCAATTGCTGAATATTGTACATATGTTCCACTAGGATCTGTAATGTAGATTGATTCTCCTTTTTGATCAACNCCTGCAATTATCATGGCAACTCCATTTGGACGTACNCCACCATACTGTGTGAATTGATGGGCCTGATCTGCTAAATGTTTTGCAACTGTTGCAACNTCAACTGATTCATCATANGTCATTCTATTTCCTTGTGAAAAGAATCTTGCACCATCTACTTGAACACGTGCATCTGGAATGTATCCTGCTGCTGCAATNCCTATGTGAAAATCAACTTGAAAAATCTTTTGTGTAATATTTTTAGTTTGTAATGTTCTTGGCTTTTCTTCNACTGCCATGATAACTCCATCTTTAGTACTGATACCTAATGCTAAAGTTCCTCTTTTTACTGTCTCCATGGCATACTCGACTTGATATATTCTGCCATCTGGAGAATACATTGTAGGTGTCATATCGTAACCGCGTGATGCCATCATAATATCACGAGTTTATTCCAAGTCAATTTAAGGGTATTTTTTCGTCATTCATTTCACTATTTCTATGGAAATTCTATATCTCACATTATTCTAAATGTATTTTAGAAAATTATTCTACTCCAAGTTCTAAAAATGCGATCACTAATTTTTAACCAAACTTATATAAAATGAAAGCAAAGTTTTCTAGTATCTTGGTAAAACATGACCCATTTGCTAATGCAACAAAACAAGTCAATGACGCATGTGATGTTCTTGGCATTAAAGATAAAGAATTACGTGAATATTTGGCGATGCCAAATAAAGTTTTGAGAGTAAAGATTCCAGTTAAAATGGATAATGGCAAAATTAGAATTTTCACAGGTTTCAGAAGTCAACATAACAACGATAGAGGCCCATACAAAGGCGGTATCCGTTACTTTAATCCTGAAGGTGGTGTTGAATACATGGAACGTGAAGTCATGGCACTTTCTTCATGGATGACTTGGAAATGTGCAATTGTTGATGTTCCTCTTGGTGGCGGTAAAGGTGCAATCTATGTTAATCCAAAAACTGAAAAACTAAGTGATGGTGAACTAGAGCGACTAACTAGAGGCTTTGCATACAAAATTTCTGAAATTATTGGACCTCAAAAAGATATTCCAGCACCTGACGTTTACACTACAGGACGTGAAATGACACAAATCATGGATACATTTAGCAAATTAAACGGCAACAAATATTCTCCAGGAGTAATTACTGGAAAGCCAATTTCAATGGGTGGTTCACTTGCAAGAAATGTTGCAACTGGATTAGGTGCAGCATATACTGTAAGAGAAGCCGCAAAGACATTAAAATTAAATCTTAAAGGTGCAAAAGTTGTTTTACAAGGATTTGGAAACGCATCTACTTTTGCCGGTGAATACTTGGAAAAAATGGGTGCCAAAGTAATAGGTGTTAGTGATTCTAAGGGATCAATTTCAATTCCTAAAGGTGCAAAGGTTAGTGCAATTTTAGATCACAAACAAAAAACTGGTTCAGTTGTTAATTTCCCTGGAAGCAAAAAAATCTCTACTGAAGAACTACTTACTACTAAATGTGATATTTTAGTTCCTGGTGCACTAGAAAATCAAATTAACGCAAAACTTGCAGAAAAACTTCAATGTAAAATTATTGCAGAAGCTGCAAATGGTCCAACTCTGCCTGAGGCAGATCCAATTATTTTCAAAAAGAAGATTATGGTTATTCCTGATATTTTGGCTAATTCTGGTGGTGTATGTATCTCTTATTTGGAGTGGGTACAAAACAACATGGGTTACTATTGGACCTTTGATGAAGTTGCAAACAAAATGGAGGCAAATATCACAAAAGGATTTAGAGATGCACTTGCAGTTTCAAAGAAACACAAAATCGATATGAGAAAAGCTACTATGGTGTTAGCAGTGGAGCGAGTATTGGAAGCCTTTAATCAAAAAGGCATTTGGCCATAATCTTTAGAACACCTGAATTCATTTCAAAATAATTTTCTACAACTATATTTTTTCTTTAATATTATTTTGAGTTTTTGATTCTAATGTTTTTAAGATTAATTTTTTCATATATTCTGATTATCTCTTTATTTTAAAGTAATTCTACTTTTGAGCGTGAATTTTTGACTAGACCTTATGTTTCCCATTGTTACCTGTAATTACCACTCAGTGGTAATGGTATATATAGGCAGAAAAATTTGGCAAAGTATGAGTACACAAACTGAAAAAACAACTCAAAAATCAAATCAGACAAACAGTGTATATGCAATCTACAAGCAAAATGTACAAAAATACTTTGAAAGTATCTCAAAAATTACTCCACAGTATTTTCAAGCTTCAACTCATTTTCAAGAAGAATGCATGAAATCTGCTGAGAAATCATTTGATGCTGCAATCACAATGCAACAAGAATTTGCACAAAAATCAGGAATTGTTTCTGATATCCCAGATGCTGCAAAAACTGTAATTGTTGATTCCAACAAACAAATCATTCAAGCAGGTTCAATTCAAAACCAAATTGCAAAAACTGCAATGGATGCTACTACTCAAAATGTAAAAGCATTCAATGACAATGTTACAGCATTTACTGATTTGAATAAAAATATTATCCAATCTTGGATAAGCACATTCACCCCTTCTAGAAAATAAGGAATTTTTTTATTTTTATTTTCTAATTTTTTATTCTCTTAGCGTATTTGCAAATTCTTGTAAGTGTAGAATTTTTTCGTTTAAAGTAAGTACTGCAAATTCATTCATTTTAGATTTGAACTCTACACGTTTTGCATCCTTTTCTTCATCAGATAGGGCTGTAAACTCTTTCTTCATTTCTTTAAAGTGAGATTTGATTAATTCTCTGTCTTCATCAGAAATTGAAGCAAATGCTTCTTTCATTTCTTTAAACTGTGCAAATTTTGCTTCACGTTCTTCTGGAGTCAATTTTGCAAATTTTTCTTTCCAATCCCCTTTTTTCCAATGATCGTTGCCTTCTGCCATTACATTGGGAATTGTAAATACAAACATCAGGGCAAAAACTGCTATAAATGCGGGAATCATAAATTTGATTTTTTTGTTCATTATGATAAATTATAACTAATTGCATTTAGCATTTGTTATGAATTTACACTAATTTAGGCATGATCATGCTTATCTAAATGAAGTAATGATTTCATAATATGGGATTGTTTGGCAGAAAAAAAGAAGAGACAAAACCAAAGAAAAGAGATGGAAGAAAACAGAAAGGACAGAAAGCAGCTGAACAAAAACAACGAGTTAAAAATTACAAAAAGGAACAACAAGTAAATAAAAAGAAGAAAAAACTAAAAAAATATTAGATTCTATTATGTCAAAATTAGAAATCCACCAAGAATCAAACCTGAAATTATGAAAATCTTTCTTGTTATATTCATATTATTCTAATTCATTTTCTTATCCAAATCTACACAGAAAATTTACCTTGATTAACTTTTTTTGTTTTTTCTTTTTTATTATTAGATTTATGAATAAATTTGAAATATATGAAAACTAGAATTGGGGATTTTAACAATACCAACAAAATCAAATAATCTGTTAATTCCATTTTCATCTAACCATTACTTGACCAACCATCCAAGGATGAACCATACAGAAATAATTAATCTCACCTAATGTGTCTGCAGTCCATTCGTATGATTGCCCTGCCATTACCATTGATGTATCAAATTCGCCAGTTGGACCATCATCTGCAGTTCCTGCTGAGAATGTGTGTGCTGCAGAATCAGTGTTTGAGAATATT
>PBZV01000038.1 GCA_002730325.1 Nitrososphaerota archaeon | reverse complement strand
ATGTCTGAAAGTTCTTTGAATGAATCTGAATTAACATCATCTGAATTAACATCATCTGAATTAACATCATCTGAATTAACATCATCTGAATTAACATCATCTGAATCTTGCAAATTTTTTAGCATTGGAGCTTCTTTTTTCTTTTTTGAGAATTGTTTTAAAATCATAATTCCAATAACTACTGCAATTATGATGTAATTGACAGGAGGTTTTAGCAACTGCGTAATGTATCCTACCTGTGGAAGAACATGTTCAACTTTTCCAATATATTCTTCTTCTGTGATTGGAAAGTCTGTCCCAGGAATTGATTTAGGATTTGCATCTCCTTGTGTTCTGATTGTTTTAGGATTATCATCAATAATTGATACAACTCTATGAACAATTACTCTATTATGATCTGATGGTCGATCAAATACAATAATGTCGCCTATTTCAACTTCTTCAAATGGATCATGTCCCTGAATTACTAACACATCATATACTTCTAAAACTGGAATCATACTGCCACTTGCAACTACATAAAATGGATTTTGAGTTCCAAAAAATGCTTGTAAACCAATCCATATCACTAATATTGCAATAGCTACAATGATGATATCTTTGATTACTCCTTTTGAAATTGCTTTTTTTATCAATATTTTCTTAGCCTATGATACCATTGATTAAATTTACTGGTTATTGAAGTGGGGTTCCACATTCTTCACAGAATTTAGACCCATCTTTATTCACAAATCCACAAGAACATTTTCCTGGTTGAACAGTTTCTTCAGGATTTCCTAAAAGAATGACTTCACCAACTTTTTTGATATTTTTCCATGGAATGCTGCCTTCAGAACCATCGTCTTGAGTTATTACTAAAACCATGGATTGTGAAGAATCAATTCCTACCTGTTTTGCAATTCCTACCTTGTTTGCATTTTCGTCATACACTATTCTTCCTTCAATTGAATTAATTGAAGTAACTGGACCTGGCTGTGTTACTGTTTCTTGTGTAGGTTGAGGTGTTGATTGAACTTGAGGTGTTGATTGAACTTGTTCAATTGATTTTGCACTTCCTACTTCTTCAGCTTCTTCTTGTTTCTTGAATTCTCTGTATTCTGCAATTGATGAATTACAAGTATTGCAAATGTACTGGCCTTTTTCAGCAAGCATTAAATTTTCAGCAACTTCTTCGTTGGGGTTCTCGAATTCAATTTTTGGAGGACCTTCAAATTCTTTTTCACAAGTATTGCAAAAATGTTTAGTAATTAATTCTGCACCCAGTCTACCAATTGGTGCTAAAAATAGATCAGGACCTCCTAAATTTCCCTTCATTTGCTGTTCATCTGAAACTCTGGCCATTATGTAGCCTCCTGATCCTCTTAATTTTTTTAATCTAAGTTCTGAGCTCATGTTAAAAATTTACCAAAACGTCATTTAAGTATATGTTAAAATTTCACATGACCTAAAAAATATGGTGTAAATTCTGGTTAACGTTTTTAGGTACGTATTATGAAACAAAATTAGAATGGCAATAACTGNNTCACGTTTCNGATNCNAAAACTTGGGAAANAGATGTNATNNNTTCATNAANNTCCTGTNTTTGTNGANTTTTGGGCTGAATGGTGNGGTCCATGTNGAATGGTAGGACCAGTAGTTGAAGAATTGGCAAATGANTATGATGGCAAAGTAAAATTTGTCAAGGTTAATGTTGATGAGGCTAATGAATTGGCATCAAAATANAATGTCTTTAGTATTCCAACTTTGATTNTTCTTAACAAAGGTGAAATAGTTAGTCAACAAGTTGGTGCAGCATCTAAAGAATCATACCAAGGNATGATNGATAGAGCCCTAGCATAAGTTACAACATATTATTTTTCTTTTTTGATAACTTTTCATTAAATTATGTTGTTGAGAATTNANTAATTAATTATTCTTCTGAATGTTCTGCTTTTAGTCCNTTGTACCTATTTCTAATGGTNACTTCTGTAACTCCTGCTGCTTCTGCAATATCTCTTTGAGTAACTGAAACTCCATTTTTTACACATGACAAATACAATGCAGATGCTGCAAGNCCCATAGGATCTTTTCCAGCTGATTCTTTACGATCTTGTGCTTCTTTGAGTACTTTGATTGCATATCTTTTTGTTTTTTCCGTAATCTTTAGTTTACTTGAAATTCTTGCAATACATTGAACAGAATCAACTACAGGCATTTTTAGTTCTAATTCGTGATGTANTAATCTNTAACATCTAGCAATATCTTTTCGTTTNACGTTTGCTGCATCNGCAATATCTTTTAGTGTTCTAGGAGTTTCTGTATCTCTACATGCTGCATAAAGTGATGCTGCAATCATTGCAGAAATAGAACGTCCTCTTACTAGTTTTTTCTCTAATGATTTTCTGTAAATGTAAGCTGCTTTTTCTAAAACNTTTGCAGAAACTGAAACTTTATCTTTTAATTTATTTAATTCACCTAATGCTTGTCTNAGATTTCTATCTACTGGTTCATGAGCTTGACTTCTACTATCCCAAGTTCTTAGTCTTTCAATTGTACTTTTCATTGATGTTGAAAGTGGTTTACCTGAAGCATCTTTGTTTAANGGATTGATAACNGTGGATAACCCCATGTCNTGAATTGTAAGTGATGATGGTGCNCCTGCTCTTGCTGGATTTGAACCACTATCTTTTTGGAATGATCTCCATTCTGGNCCTGATTCCTGTGATTTTTCAGAAATCACAAAGCCACATTTTGAACAAAANTGTTCTCCTGTNACATCATCCATTAACAAAGAATTTTTTCCACATCTTGGACAATTGGNATTTTGATTCATNCCTGNCATTANATCTACCTTTTACCTTCCATGNTANTTAACACGCANNGTTATCTTATACCGTATATTTAAACCGAGTCTGCCNAANNAAATTTNNAAAAANNTCTTAAAAANAGCAAAAAATCCTATAGTAAAAACCAATTATTTTTGACCGTNATTTTTTAACACATTCACAACNTNATAGNNGNTATATTGAGTCAGAGACATCTCGCGGTGTTAGCTGGGAGCCCAAAAGCTCACATAAACTAGTTAATGCANGACATGGTCTCCAAAGTAAAGGAGACTGACTTTTTCTCTGGTAAAGTGATTTTGATNTTTTNNCAAATTGNTTAACTNANTTTNAATTTCTCTAAAAACATCCTTTAATNTGGAAAATACCAANTTTCTAGCCTNTATTTTTAGNCTAAAGTAATTAATATTCCAAAAATTGAAGCAGGATATGTCATTTGGTGAAGTAGANACACTAAACATGTTATTTGANAAACTNCAAAGTTTGTTTGATGANTCTCAGGGATANTATGAATCATTTTTAGATACTAACAATATGTACAAAAAAGGNCAANTAAGTGACAAAGAATTCTTTCAAAAACTTGGTGATTANACAGTAGCATATTCTGCATTAGAATTTTTAGCAATCAAAGTAATTTTTGAATTAAAAAAATCAGTTGGANCNNNTTCNGGAAATACACANTCTCCTGGTNTAATGCCTGGAATGGGNAATCCTGGNGGAATGNCTGGNGGANTGCCNCCAAGAGCTGGTTCTNCACAAAACCCTNTNGGNGGNGGNCCNCCAGGAATTGTATCTGCTCAAGAAGCATTTGGAGAAGTTGGAACTTTACCAACACCTGATCCATATATGATGCCTCAAAGAACAGTTCAACAAAATGATGAAAATGGATGTTCTTCATGTGGTGCAGGATTAAGATCAAATGCAAAGTTTTGCACTAAGTGTGGATCTAAAGCATAAAATAAAAAATTAATTATTTTTTTATTGTGTTGTACCACATTCAGGACAGAATTTTGCAGAATCTGAAAGACTTGTTCCACATTCAGAACAAAACTTTCCATTGTTTTGTATTTCATTGAATGCATTTCCAACAAAAGCTGAACTTTTGACTGCTCCTGATGGTTCGTATTTATCATCATCAATTAATACTGGTTGAAAATCTTGTTCTGTCAAAAATGTCATCATTCTTGGAATGCCTTCTCCATCATTTTTGGGATCTGGTACTGAATCTCCTAACCAAAATGCAAATCTCATTAGAGTTAACTCTGGAGTTGAAAACGCAAGGGTGTGTTTTGACATATATTCTTGAGCGGCCTTTTTTCCATCAAAAACTTCCATGATCAACATATTTCTCATTAATGTATAATAGTTTCTAGATTGAAATTATTCAAAATATTCCAACCAAATTAATCTATAAAATTATTAGATATGCTAATTTCTGAAATTTTATTTAAAAATGGTGGACCGGGAGNGAATCGAACCCTCGACATCCTCGTTGCGAACGAGNCATTATACCCCTAAACCACCGGCCCTCTAGTANCATCTTTTAGTTGNGTTTTTATTTTTTNTCTAAAACTTNCNTGATTTACATTACTACTGGAATTTCTCGTGATGACATTCCNCCATATCCTGGATCAATCTTTTGTTTTGGATTTANTGAAGTATCNTGATGACATGCTTTGTTACATACNGGGCAAAATTTTCTATCAAGAACAATACACTGACAAATATGGTTTTTTACGTATGCTTGAGCAGCTTGATTCCATTCACCTGTTCCATTACAATACACGCACACATTTGATGAGTTTGAACCGACTCCTTTGCAAAAATCACACACATTATCTGTCATTTTTATGACTATACTTNGGTCTTAGAATCAATATAATTGAAGAGATTACCCTCTCTTGACAATATGACTAGACTTGACATCAACATTCCNATTTTNCAGCCANTTCATNNNNCAATGATTTTTTCGAANACCTAATTTTTTTTAAATTGTANTACAAATAAGATAATTTTATACATTTGTTAGNATAATACATNAAAATTTAAATAAATATTAAGAATTTTNTNATATTAATTTAAATTCNATTTATTCCTAATAATTATGGCGAGGAAACTATCCTACCTGCTGAAAATCGGAGAGAATTCTCTGAAGAAGTGGATAGATAGAAAAAGGAAAATATGAAAAAGATGGAAACATCTAAAATTCATAAATCATTTTCCCTAAATCCTCGTTAATTGATAATTTTTCTTAAAGCATAATAGACTACAAGAACTAAAATTTTCAAATGACTTATGATTCTGTGATTATTGATTCACACATTATACTTCCACAAGGAATGGTTGATAAAAATCTCATAATTGATGAAGGAAGAATTGTAGGATTAACAAATGATATTCCTGCATGTGATCACAAAATNAATGGAAATGGATTGATTTGTNTTCCTGGNCCNATTGATACACATGTTCATTATGGNGTGTATTCTCCAATTAATGAAGCNGCAAAAACTGAATCTCATGCAGCTGCAATTGGTGGAATTACAACTATGATGAGAATGCTNCGATTAGAAGATTCTTTTTCAAATTCATTACAAGCTCANCTTGATTCAGCATCCNAAAANCATTATGTGGATTATGCAATACATGCATCTATTTTTAATNCACAACAAATCAATGAGATGAATTTTTGTGTCNAGAAAGGAATTACATCTTTTAAAATTTACATGAATCTTGGNGGAGAAATTGGACATGTATACATGGATATGCCNCCAAATTCCACTCANCTATCTCCTGCNAAAGTTGAGGTAACTGATGAAATANTTGAACAAACAGTAAAGAATGCAGCTTCTCTTGGTTGNCCTGTATTAGTTCATGCAGAAGATTATGAATCATGTGGNTGTGGAATTAAAACTGCAAAAGAAAAAAAACAAGATGGATTATCTGCATGGTCTGAAAGTCGTTCCCCTGAATTTGAGGCAAAAGCAATTAAAACTGTNTCAAANTTTGGACGAGATTATNATTGTGNAATTTATTTTGTACACATTGGTTCAGAAAAAGCATTATTGCAAATTGAAGAAGAAAAAAAACTTGGAACTAAAATTTTTGTAGAAACATGTCCTCATTATCTTACATTATCTTATGAAAAACAANATGGNTATCTTGCTAAAGTAATGCCTCCAATTAGAACAGAAAATGATCGAAAAGCTATTTGGANTGCATTATCNGGAAACCAAATTGATTCTATAGGAACTGATCATGTTGCAAATCAGATAAAACTCAAATTAGATGGAGATGACNTTTGGAGTGCATTAGCAGGATTTCCTGGAATTGGAACTGTTTTACCAATATTGCTCAATGACGGTGTNAANCAAAATCGAATAACATTGGANCAATTTGTACGATTTACNAGTACAAANGCTGCTAAAATTTTTGGAATGTATNCTCAAAAAGGAACTTTGGAAAAAAATTCAGATGCCGATATTACTATGATTGATTTGAAAAAAGANAAAAAAGTAACATCTGATCTATTTGGAGGNTTTTCTGATTATATTGTTTATGAGGGAAGAAATCTAAAAGGTTGGCCTGTCAAAACAATTGTTAGAGGAGAAGTGATTGCNGATGACTTCGAAGTTATTGGCAAATTAGGTTATGGTAGANTAGTTGAAAGAAAAATNAAATCTANNTAAATAATATCAAATTTTCCATTTGCTTTTGCTCTGTAAATTACATCTGGTTTTTTAAGAAATATTCCTGANTCTAAAACNCCTNNGGTNCCNTTGATTTTTTGAGTCAATACTTTGGGATTTTTAATGGTTCCAAAATCACAATCTAGAATTATGTTCCCATTTTCTGTAAAAAATGGNTATCCTCTATCTAGGGAGCGTAATTGTGCTGTNCCTCCTAATTTTTTAATAGATTGAATTACAGAATTTCTTGCAAGTGGATGAANCTCTACTGGAACNGTTCTTGTAAAATTTTTCACAAATTTTGTTTTNTCTGCCATAACAACTACTTTTTTTGCAAGACTAAACAAAATATTTTCTCGTANTAATGCTCCTCCNCCTCCTTTGATTACATATTTCTGAGAATCAATTTGATCTGCACCATCAAATACCACATCTAAATAATCAACNTGATCAGCTTCTACNAATGGAATTTCTAATTTNTCTGCAATGAGTTTAATTTGTAAAGATGTTGGAACNCCTTTAATTTTATAATTTTTTACTTTGATTA
The DNA here is from genome assembly GCA_002730325.1 of Nitrososphaerota archaeon. Classification (GTDB taxonomy): domain Archaea; phylum Thermoproteota; class Nitrososphaeria; order Nitrososphaerales; family Nitrosopumilaceae; genus Nitrosopumilus. Next base: position 8,999 of record PBZV01000038.1, on the reverse strand, counting down.
ATTTAGCAAGTGATTTTACTAATNCTGTTGCAGCTCTACCACTACCTAATCCAATTATGTAGTCATCCTTGACAAATCTTAACGCATTATTTGATAATGCCTTGATGGCATCATCGTAGGACAATTATTCTACCTCTGCCTGATCTAACTTTGATAAAACTTTCATGATATTTCCTTTGATTTTATCCAAGTCATCATCAAAGTCATCATCTTGTGGAATTGATTTAGTTTCAGGNTCTGGAAGTGCTTTATGTTCTGTAATTTTTNCAACTTCTTTATCTATGTCNGTCTTGGTTTCAGTTTTTGNTACTGATTTTGGAGTAGATTCTTGAATGATTTCTATTTTATCTTCAATTTTGGGTTTTGAAGAAACAACTTCTTTCACTATTTGCTCTTTAGGTTTGANTAATTCTGTTNGAATTATTTTTGGTTGTGGAATTGAAGAAACAACTTTTTCTTCTTTTCCAAATAATGGGAATTTTGGTTCTTTTCTTGAAAAATTAGTTAATGTTGTTAATTCAAATGATTGTCTTGATTTGGTAGCNGGAATTTCTATTGGTTCAATTTTTACATCTTTTGATTTTTCAAAATTGAATGTACCTTTGACTGATTTTGAANTTTTTTGTTTGGNCTCTTCTTTAATTTCAGGTGTTTGGGTTTTTGTACTAGNCATTTTTGATGACAATTCATATAATCTATCATCAAGTTTTGATANTTTTTGATCCATTAATGTNATCAAACCATCTCCAACTGGACCCAAGTCNGGATGCTTACTTGCTTGTTCTAACTTTTCTAATTTAGCTAAAATNACNCCTAATTGATGTTGATATTTTAATAATAATTTNTCTTTTTGAATTCCAGAAAATTCAGAATCTGTTTGATATAATCTTGAGATTGTTTTAGTGAGGATATCTTTTTCAATTTTTAGAGAATTAATTTGACTTTTTATGTGTGAACTTGCACTCAGACTTAGTAACTGATTTTTATCTCTAGGCATTTTACGTACAGCCGCTGCTGTTGCTACACCAGCTAATGAACTAAGAATTATAGCAATTTCTTGCATCTATGTATACCATTTAATCCAGGAATACTTTCTGCGTTTAGCCTCTGGAAATCCACAACTTGCACATTGGTGGTGACGCTTGTGAAGTGAGTTTTTACCACATCTTCGACATCTAATGTGTACTTTTTTCTTTGTAAAACCACCCATAGAAGTTGTGCCTTTTACCATTCAGAATCACCTATTTTTGTGCTGGTGGAGGAGATATCATAACTACATTGTCTCCTCTTACTACAATGGTTCCTAGACTTTTAGAATCGCCTTCAACAGGAATTTCCTCTGAAGAATCGAGTAGCAGGTTCATGTGTTGGTCGAAGCCAAGAAGAGTACCTCTAATTGTCTTACTTCCTTTGAGTTTTATCAGAACAACTTGACTGATACTCTCATCCAATACTTTTACTGCCATATCAAGGGACATCTTTTACACTCATTGGCTTTGATATCGAGGGATTATATTAAAATTTCACTAGTGTAACTATGATATACGCTCAGTAAGACAAGTTTGACACTTTTTACCTAAATTTTTGACAATTTCGGCCAAAATTTGCTGCCCATCTCCCTTTGTGGCTTTTGTAGGATCGCCCCAAATTCCATTTTTTGTAGCTTTTGGGAATGATTTATTTGCTAATTTGGCAATTTTTTTGATTTCTTGAGGAGTCATATTGTCTGTAATGAGNCCTTTCTTTGCTGATTNNATTTTGATNTTTTTTGAGATCGCCATCATCAATGATGTTTCTACAAATCCTGCATGATCAAAATCTCTTTCCATAAAATGCCAATAAGAAAATGGAAAAACTTTGAGTTTATTTTTTAGCAATTTTTTTAATTTTACATCAATANTGTTTATTGATTTTTGATTTCCATGATGNCCATTAATTATGAAAATTGTTTTGATNTTATTATCTAANAATGATGTACACAAATCCATTAAAANAATTTGTAATGTTGATTTTTTAATACTCAAATTAAAAAATGGTTTNTGTTCAAATGATACACCAAAAGAAATTGTTGGAAGTAAAAGATATCCANTCTTTTCAGATATTTTTTTTGCAACTTCACTTACTATGTCTGAATCTGTTGACAATGGTAAATGAGCACCGTGTTGTTCNATTGAACCAATTGGAATTATTGCAACTTGTTTTTTATTTTTTATTAATTTTCTAAGTTTTGGATCAAATTGAGTTTTAATTTCTACCATTTAATTCACTTTGATTTAATGTGAACTTTTCTCCAACGNACATCAAGTTTATTTTCTAAATGCATCTTTGTGGCTTTAAGTAGAGTTTCAGCCTCTAATCTTTGACCCTTTGNTTTAATTTCCTCTAATGTATCATTTGGATCAACTTTGAAAGAGTCTTGAAAAATTATTGGNCCTTGATCTAAATTCTCTGTTACATAATGTGATGTAACACCAACAATCTTTGTACCTCTTTCAAAAGCTTGAGCATATGCTAATGCACCTGGGAANGCTGGTAGTAATGATGGATGAATNTTAATAATTCTATTTGGATATCTCCAAACAAAGTTTGGACTNAGTATTNTCATATATCTAGCAAGTGAAATTAAATCAATATTGTATTTTTTACATATTTCAATAATTTTTGTTTCTGCTTTTTGTTGATTNTTTTCTTCAACAACAACAAATGGAATCTTTGCTTTTTTTGCTAATGGTTCTAATGTTTTTTCTGTACCTATAATTACTGAAATTTTTCCTTTCAATGATTTTNNATTTTTTAGAATTATCTCGAGNCATAGTGGTTCTNTTGTAACAAATATNGCTATATTTTTTTGTGAATTTGTTTCATGATGTGTACTTACATCCATCTTTTCTTTTTTAGATAACTNTTGAATTTCAACATCAAATTTTTTAATATCTACTGTTTTTGAGAAAGAAACTTCTAGATACATGCCAAAAAGACCTTTGATTACATTTTGGTTTACCTTCTCAATGTTTCCACCTTTTGAGAATGCAAAATTAGTAAATGCNGCTACTATTCCTTCTCTATCTTTACCAACAACTGTAATTCCAACAACTGTCTTTTTCATGACTTTGTTTATTGCAGTTTTTCTCATTATTAATCATTCACAGATANCAAAATGGTGCGGGAGGTGGGATTNGAACCCACGAACTCCTGAGAGATAGGGTCCTAAACCCTACGCCTTTGACCAGGCTGGGCGACTCCCGCAAAGAATTTGCCATTAAACACAAATTTATCTATTATTGAAATAATATCATGGCAAAGTTTTTTGGAACGAATGGAATTNGGGGAGTTTTTTCTGAAGATTTTACATTAGAATTTGTTCATGACATGACTTTNGCTATTGGAACNTATTTTGAGAAAGGGCCTATATTGATTGGATATGACGGTCGAGATTCAAGNCCNTTAATTTGTAAAGTTATTAGCTCTGCATTAAATTCTATAGGGATTGATTGTAATGTNGNAGGGATTATTCCAACNCCTTGTCTTGAATTNGCAGTTAAGACATTAGGATATCGTGGNGGAATAATGATTACAGCNTCTCATAANCCTCCACAATACAATGGAATAAAACCTGCAGCTNATGATGGAGTTGAAATTTCACGTGATGATGAATTAATTATTGAAGATATCTATTTACAAAAAACCTGGAAAAAAAATTCTAAAAATTTAGGNATTACTGGAAAAGAAGAACGTACAATTGATGTTTATCTAAAAGGAATTATTTCACAAATTGATTCCAAACTTGTTGAATCAAAACATTTCAAAGTTGTTTTGGATTTAGGTAATGGTGCGCAAGCAGTATCTGCACCAAACTTTTCTAAAATGTTACAATGTGAAACATTTCTTGTAAATCAAAACATCGATGGAACTTTTCCAGGACGTGGATCCGAACCCACTCCCCAAAATCTTTCAGAACTTTCGGAATCTGTAATTCAAAACAATGCAGATGTTGGAATTGCATTTGATGGAGATGGTGACAGAAGTATTTTTTGTGATAACAAAGGAAATATTTTAACTGGGGATAAATCTGCTCTTGTATTAACTAGGCATATCCTAAAGAAAAATCCAAACTCTTTAGTTGTAACATGTTTGAATTCAGGTTCTAATATTGAAGTATTGGCAAATGAATTTAATTCAAAAGTAATTCGTACAAAAGTTGGAAGTGTTGAAGTTTCAAGAAAAATGGTTCCAACTGAAGCATTAATTGGATTTGAAGAGAATGGNGGATTCATGTATGGATTACATAATCNAGTAAGAGANGGATGNATGACTTTGGCACTAATGCTTGAACTTTTAGCAACTACTGANAATTCTCTATCNGATGAAATTTCTAAATTACCTCCATCCTTTACTACAAAGGATAAGGTACAATGTTCATCAAATGATGNTGATAAAGTGATTTCATCACTAAAAGAAGAATTTCCAGAATCTGATATTTCAGATGGNATCAAAATTTCTACTGATTTTAAAAATTGGGTAATGATTAGACCTAGTGGAACTGAACCGATCATTAGAATTTATGCTGAATCTGAAANCCAAGAGAAATTAGATGCTTTAATGATTAAATTTCGTCAAAAAGTAAATTCAATNATTTCCAGATAACACTTTTAAAACCAAACACAGGGTCTGAATTATCATGGGAAAANCCTATTATGTAAAATTTGAAACCCCTGAAGACTTGGTAAGTCCTATTTTAGAGGCCGTTAGAGTTGCATCTACTAGTGGTAAAGTAAAAAANGGAACCAATGAGGCAACAAAGGCTATTGAACGTGGTACAAGTAAACTAATTGTTATTGCTGAAGATGTAGANCCACCTGAGGTAGTAGCACATCTTCCAATTCTNTGTGAGGAACAAGGTGCAGCATTTGCATTTGTACCAAGCAAACAAGAATTAGGTAANTCCTTAGGTATTGACATTACTTCTGCCGCTGCAGCAATTTTGGATGCTGGTGATGCACAACACATTATTGATCAAGTTGTGTCAACCATTGCTAAAATTAAAGGCGGTAAGACTGAAGAATGAGCACTATTACTGACGAAGTAGTTCAATCTGAAATTATACAAATTGTTGGACGAACTGGTATTGCTGGTGAAGTTATTCAAGTTAGAGTTAAAGTACTTAATGGAAAAGACAAGGGCAGAATTCTTACTAGAAATGTAAAAGGTTCTGTTAGATTAGGAGAAATTCTAATGTTAAGAGAGACAGAGAGAGAAGCAAAGAAAATCAAATAGGTGAATTGAATGAGTCTTTTAGTTAAACCATGTAATTTCTGTAACAGACCNGTCGCAAAAGGTTCTGGNACAATGCTTGCAAAAAATGATGGAACTGTTTTATGGTTCTGTTCTNCAAAATGTAAGAAAAATGCTCTAGTGCTAAAACGTGATCCAAGAAAATACAAATGGACAAAGAAATACGTTAAAGGCGGAATTAGAAAGAACTAGAATTGACTGAACANTCTCTTTTCATTGTAAAACCAGATGCTGTNGCTAGAAATTTGGTTGGCGAAGTTGTATCTAGATTTGAAAGAAAAGGNTTCANACTTTTAAAATTAAAGATGTTTACATTTACTCAAGAACAAGCAGAAAATTTCTATGGTGTNCATAAAGACAAACCATTTTTTGGCGAATTAACNTCATTTATCACATCAGGACCTGTTGTCGCTGCAATTATTGAAGGAAACAATGCAATTGCTACCACTAGAATTATGATTGGTGCAACAAAATCATTTGAAGCAGACCCTGGTTCAATTAGAGGNGACTTTGGATTAGGATTTAGTGAAAATATTATTCACGCATCAGATTCACAAGANAGTTTTGATCANGAATCGAGGGTAGCATTTGAGTGATCTGATTTGCAAATTCGTCAGCCNATAGTGGCAGTTCTTGGTCACGTAGACTCTGGAAAAACATCTTTACTAGATAGAATACGTGGCACTGGTGTTCANGGNAGAGAAGCNGGTGGAATTACACAACATATTGGTGCAAGCTTTCTTCCAACTGAAACAATCAAAGAAACATGTGGCCCNTTATACAANAAACTTGAACAAGCAGAAAATCAAGTTCCTGGAATTTTAGTTATTGACACTCCAGGTCACGAAGTTTTTACAAATCTAAGATCTCGTGGTGGCTCTGCAGCTGATATTGCAATTTTGGTAGTTGATGTGAATCGTGGTTTTCAACCACAAACAAATGAAAGTTTNAAAATTTTACAAAGCAGAAAAGTTCCATTTGTTGTTGCATTAAACAAATGTGATCAAATTTCAGGTTGGAGAAAATCAGAAACTCAATTTATTACACAAGCAATCAAAGAACAGGATGCATCAATCCAAACTGATCTTGATCAAAAAATCTATGATGTAGTTGGAACCTTATCTATTTTGGGATATCAATCAGAAGCATTTTTCCGTGTAAAGGACTTTAAATCAGAAATAGCCATAGTTCCAATTTCAGCTCGTTCTGGAGTGGGAATNCCTGAATTACTTTCTGTATTAGTTGGATTAACACAACAATATCTNCAAAAAAAATTGAATCAAGAAGAAAAAGATCCACGTGGTATTGTTTTAGAAGTTAAGGANGAAATTGGATTAGGNCAAACNGCAAATATNATTNTAATTGATGGNTCAATTCGAAAAGAGGACACCATTGTTGTTGCAAAACGTGATTCAGTTATTGTCACAAAACCTAAAGCANTACTATTACCAAAACCCCTTGATGAAATGCGTGATCCTAGAGATAAATTCAAACCTGTAACNCAAGTAGATGCAGCAGCTGGTCTTAAAATTGCATCACCTGAACTTGAAGGTGTTCTTCCAGGAAGTACTCTTTATGTTGCAAAAAATGATGAAGAAATNACAAAATACACTCAACTTATTGAATCTGAAATGAAATCTGTTTTCATTGATACGGAAACTAANGGANTCATTCTCAAATGTGATACAATAGGCTCACTTGANGCTATANTTGAAATGCTTAGACGCTCACAAGTTCCTGTTGCAAAAGCTGACATTGGTCCTGTAAATAGACGAGATGTAATTGAGGCTAAAGCAATAAAAGAAAAAGATAGACATCTNGGAATTGTTTTANCATTCAATGTCAAAATTTTACCTGACGCAAAAGAAGAATCTGAAACAAGNCATATCAAAGTCTTTGANGANAAAGTAATCTACAGTTTAATTGATAACTATAATGCTTGGGTTGATGAAGATAGCGCAAATGAAGAAGATGCAATATTTTCTGAATTAACTCCAATCTCTAAATTTACTTTTCTAAAAGGAATGGTATTTAGAAATAACAATCCTGCAGTATTTGGAATTCANATAGATGTNGGAAATCTAAAACATAAAATTCCATTTATGAATATGTCTGGACGAAAAGTTGGAAATATTCANCAACTTCAATTAGATAAAAAAACAGTTAGTACTGCAAAAACAGGAGATGAAGTTGCATGTTCAGTTCAAGATGTAACAATTGGNAGACAAATATTTGAAGAAGAAGTTTACTATACATTNCCTCCATCACNTGAAGCAAAATTAATTTTGAAAAAATTTATGCACAAGCTAAGTTCTGAAGAACAANAAGTTTTCAATGAAATTGTTCGAATTCAAAGAGAAAAAGAACCAATTTACGGTTACTAGTTTGAATGTTTTTTACAAATCATATTGATTCCAGGAGCTCCTACNGCNCCCATCATTTTNTCTACAATTTGTCCTGATTTGAACATGATAAATGTTGGAATTGATTGAACTGCATACTTCATTGATATGTTTTGATTATTATCTACATTNACNCTGGCAAATCTTACATTTGGATAATTTTTTGAGAGACTTTCAAAAATTGGATGCATTGATTTNCATGGACCACACCATTCGGCCCAAAAATCAACTAATGTTGGATTTTCAGCAGATATANTTTGATCAAAATTTGAATCATTCAAATCTATAATTTCNGGCTCAATTTTTGGTTGATTTTGCTGTTTAATCATCTCTTCAAGTTTTCTTTGTTTAATTTTTTCAATTTCTGGATCGTCTGACAACAAATCTCAAAAAATTAAATCTATTAAAAAATCTATGTTGATNCNTNTTNNTCATCNATTTTTAGTGGAANTGGTTCAAATCTTCTTGATTTACAAANAGGACACTGATCAATGTATTTTGTAAAACTNACCGAAGNATACNCAANTCCACANTCTCCACAAATTCTAAGATTTNTACTTAGTTTTCCCATTNAANATNCACAAAAAACATTATGATTAAAACTTAACTCAACAAACTTTTTCATTCCATTANATGACCATTGTAGAATATNNNTGANNNATTCTNAAATTTATTCAAATTATTNCCATTCATATCTTAGAATNCTTGATTTAGAATCTGTAAATTTTTTACAAAAAAATAATTTATTATAACTACAAATCCAGTAAAAATCGCATATACACGCCATTTTCTTGTCTAATTTCCATATCATAAAATGTAGGTGCTTTGATTTCAACTTTGAAATTATGTTTTTTGACATCTAATGGTTCTCCATATGCTATTGCATTGATCTTATATTCTTCATTTTGAATTATATCAAATTCTATTCTACTTATCGCAAATCCTTCAGTAATTAAAATAAATGGAATCTCTTCAAGCCAACTAAACAAAAGATATCTCAAATCTTTCCCCTTTGCAGAAAATACTTTTTGATCTTTTTCTTCAACTTTATTCTGATCTAATGTTAATTCTATTACTGCATCTGCTGTTACTGAAAATGCTTCTTTGAGGTTTTTTGCTGTAACTTCAATTATTGCGTCAGTTGCATGATCTAAAAACTTGTAACTCAATCAATAATCCTGAAATCTTTTCTAATTATTAATTTAATCAAAAAATTCAAGGCAAAATGCTTGATTTTATGAATAAATTCTATTCTACGGAATGATGATGTGTTAAATTATCGTAAAATCTAACTGATTTCAGGTT
>PBZV01000037.1 GCA_002730325.1 Nitrososphaerota archaeon | reverse complement strand
ATCAAGCAGTTGGATTAGAAGAATCAGTTAAAGAAAATTCATTGAGTGAGGATTTTTGATACTAAATTTGACAAGAATTCAGCATTTACCGATCTCAAAATATCATTTCTGTTTTAAAAAAGGATATTTTTGTTTGTAACAAACTATCAGGGCAGAGTGAGTTTTTTTAGAATCTAATTTACAATCAAAATTTTCTCAGAAAGACGTTGATTAACTTACCATAGTTGACCAATTAGTTGTTATCATTAGATGTCTATATCAAGAAAATCAAATTCCTGACATGTACATGAAATATCGAGAGTTTGAGAAATGTTAGGAGTTACATCATTACCAGTCACAAATCGCTTAATTGGTAATCCACCATCTGCCTTGATAAATAAAGAAAATACATTATCTGAATTTTTTTTATATTTTACAGAGAAAATTTTTTTCTCAGAACGTTTTCCAGAATTTTCATAAACAACTATAGGTGTTTTGGTAAGATTTTTTAATTTTTTTAAGATTTCAGAACCAAGTATGGATTCGCTATGAATTTTAATTCCAATTGAAGAAATGAATTTGATAGGAGTTTTCGGAGACGCGTTAATAATTTTTAAACTAGTTATTTTCAAAGAATCAAAGACCACAGATGTTGTCCTCATATTTCTTTTTAGAGGATTTTGAATTTTTACAAAGAAAGGTCGTCCATTGCCCAACACAAGACTAGATTTATCCTCACCTCCAATCCAAGTAAACTTTGCAGTACTTCCACCTAATTTTTCAAAAATAAATTTAGAAATTAACCCTTCAACACTATCAAATTCAGAAATGCCATGAAAATTACAAACTCTACATCCTTTCCCCAAACAATTATCACATGATTTTTGTTTTTGATGGATACCTCTCAAAGTTTTAACATATCGTCCAGAAAGAGTGATAGACTTTGAACGTAATTGACAAGATTCATCTTTAAGATTTACAGTAAAAATAACTTCAGGATTTAGATTATCCACAATTTTTTTTGTTTTTTTTGAAAAAGACTTTCCTAATTCCTTTGTAATGTCGGTCTTTATTCCATCGATTCCCTTAAGTTTGTATTTTGAACGAATAAAATCATCCCTATCTACAATAGAGGGTTTAATCATAGTGCCTACACTAAATGAGTTATAAGAATAATTTGATGATATTTCATACATCATTTTTAAGAAATAATCTAAATTTTCAAAAATATTTTTACATAGATAACATTTTTTGGAGATAGTTTTATTCTGTTTTAGTTTTTTTCCCAATAGTTTATTTGAAGAAAGATGAAGAGATTTTGAAAAAAAACGTCCCAAACAATTGTCGCATAAATCATATTTTTTTAAAATGTGGTTTACAATAGGAATAATTTCTTTATAATCAGACATTTTAGAATTTTCTACGTATAGTTATCCCAAACCTAGCTTTCTAAGAGTGCCTTGCATCTGACGTCCTTTTGATGCTTTCATCATATTCTTAGAATTTTTATAATTTTTTAATAATTCTTTGACTTCACTTTCAGGCCAACCAGAGCCACGAGCAATTCTTTTGATACGTGATGAATTTAATAAATCAGGATCTGCTTTTTCACCTTTGGTCATACTTTGAATTATGTATCGCCATTTTGAAACTCGTCCTTCCATTTGATTGACTTGATCACCTTTCACCATTCCTGAAAGACCGGGCATACTATCAAGAAGTCCTTGCAAGGAACCCATCTTAGTTACCTCTTCTAATTGATAAAAGAAATCATCCATATTCATTTTTCCGCTAGAAATTCTTTTCATTCTAACATCATCTCCTTCATTTTCTAATCGTTTTGCTAAATCTAATACAGCTTGAATGTCACCCATTCCAAGTAAACGACCAACAAATCTAGTAGGAGAAAATTTTTCTAAATCATCAATTCGTTCACCTGTTCCAATGTACATAATTTGTGCACCAGTAGCTGCTGATGCAGCTAATGCCCCACCACCTTTTGCAGAGCTATCTAATTTTGTAATAATAACACCACCGACAGGAATTGTTTTGTGAAAAGCTTCTGCTTGATTGAAACATTGCTGTCCAATAGTTCCATCAATAACAAGTAATGCTAAATCAGGTTCGGCAACCTTGTTGATTCGCTCCATTTCTTCAAGTAAATCTTGTTCTTCTTTGTGACGACCAGCTGTATCAATTAGAATTACATCCAATGGTTGACCTTCAAAATGTTTTAATCCATTTTTTACGATATTTGGAGAGTCTTTGTTATTTTCTTCACCGTAAACTTCAACATTAGATTTTTCACACATTGTTCGAAGTTGAACTAATGCTCCAGGCCTATAGGTATCAGCACCTACAACCCCAACTTTGTACCCTTGTCTAGTTAAAAATTTTGCAAGTTTTGAAGCAACAGTTGTTTTACCACTGCCTTGAATTCCAAGTAAGATTATTTTGTTTTGTTTTCCAGGTTTAAAATCAAATTCAGATTCATCTCCAAGTAATTTTGAGAGTTCATCATATAATATTTTGACAATGTGATCCTTGCGAGAAAGTCCAGGAGGAGGGGTTTCATTTAGTGCTCTTTCCTCAAGATGTTTTGTAATTTCAAGAACAAGTCGCACATTAACATCAGATAGTAATAATGCTCTTTGGACATCTTTAGAAAGTTCTTTGATTAATTCTTCATCTATTCCTGAAGATTTTACAATTTTTTTAATTGCATCACTTAAGCTATTCTTTAAGCCATCAAGCATTGTAATTCAACTCAGCATCCACTATTTCAAACCTTCCTCTATACCCGTCCCATTTTTTTTCATATTGATTTATTTTAATCGAATTTGAAAAAAGAGGACAATCAGTTACAAAAGTTTCTGCCTCGCCTCCTTCAAAATTTAAGTTAAATCCAAATTTATCAGACAATTGTTTCAGTGTGTTAATTTCTGATTTTAAAATTGGCTTTCCCAACCATGTTTCATCAAGACCATCAGAAGATACAGTAGTCATAATAAAATCAAAATGAGAGTCAATCAAATCATTCATGTATTGTTCTGGTTCAGTATCCCATAACGGAGACACCAAGATTAAATCTAATTTCAAACATATGGACTCAAATTTTTCTTTTTGAAATTTACTTTTAATTCCACCATGAACCAATCCTTGAATTTCAAATTTTTCTTTTGCAAGTTTTAATAAATTCTCCAATACAATTAATTCTTCATCAATATCATCAGAAGTAGAATCAAGGGTTAGTTGAGGAATGTTCATTGCTGTTGATTGTAATTTTGTCCATTGTAAATTTGGGTGGTGAAGTAAGTGGCTTTCATCAGAATTTGCAAAAACACTCAACAAACAGGTTACTTTATGACCTTGTTTTTGAGCAAGATGTATTGCATACATGCTATCTTTTCCACCAGAAAATAAAGACGCAAGTTTCATTATCTAAAAAATATTCAATTCAACAAACTTTTGAAATTTGTTGAAAAAGATGCTTCATTACTCATAATCCTCATCAAAAATCAGACGGCTTTTCCGCTCATCATCAGCATCCACATTAATTCTTAATGCGCATGATTTTAGTTTTATCCATTACAACCCAATATTCTACATTTTGTCCATTTTCTAATTTTCCTTTAACTTCATCATCAATTAGCGCAACATCAAGTGTTTCAAAAGTTTCAGAATCCATCACTTGTACTACATCGCCATTAATTGAGATAATTTGACCAACTTTTTTGTTAATCATAGGAACGTGAATTTGCATACTTACAGGTCCTACATGAGGTCTTTTTTGACCATCAAAAATTCCTTCACCTACAATTCTTGCTTTTGCAGACCCGTGTTTTCCAGGTTTTGATGTATCATATTCTTTAATTTGACATGGCTCACCACTTGGTTGATCAGTATGAGGTAACAGAATGTATGAACCAATTTTCAAAGAACCAAGATCAGCAGGCTTACTCATGAAAAACAGTTTTTTGTCGAATATTAAAACTTTCTACTTTAATTGTTCAAGAATAGATAAACTCATCAAACCAGTCATCTTCAGACCTTTTCTATTTACATCACGTCTAGTTTGATCACAGTATTTTTTTACACTTTGATGACTTTTTTCACTATTAACCTCAATAATTATGATATTTTCAGAATAAGGAAATGAAAACTTTGGGGCGTTCAAACAATAAGTGCGCATCATTCCAAATCCAGCTTTTCCAATCAGATTCCGTTTTAGTAACAGATCTGCAATTTCATAAAGACCTTCACTATCATCAGGTTCTTCCATATAGTAAACAGACACAAATTTTGTTTCTCCAGTGATGAATTTTTGAAATAATTCATCTTGGATGTCAAATTCAAAAGAAGTTTTTTCTTGATTATGAGTCAAAAAATCTTTTGAAATTTTTTCAGAATCTTTGAATTTTGCTAAAAGGTAGTGATTTGTAGCATCTTCAAAATAGGGTTTACTTTCTGTAGAAAAAGTTCCAGTAACAAAAAATAAACTTTCAATGTTTTTTGATTTCATCCAACTTTCTTTTAATGAAATTGATTCGTGTGAATGTAAGTAAGGGGCACAAACATAGCCAGAGTAAGAAAGTTTAAGTTCAGACAACGCAGTATTCGGTGGTTCTGGGTATTTATGCTTATTTTTACAGCATGATTTTTGAGAAATGATTAGCGTAGGAGTAAGGAAACAATCATCAGATTAAGGATCAACAAGAAAACTACAATAGTTTTTTAATAGCAGAAAACTTTGATTTTTTGTCCCGTGGTAGCTCAGCCTGGTAGAGCTTCCGGCTGTAGTTGTTGGCTTTAGATGGCTGACCGAAAAACAGCATATCAGGCATACAGAAACCGGGTTGTCGGTGGTTCAATTCCGCCCCGCGGGACCACAATTTTATATAAAAATTAAAAAATAATATTAAAAATAATAAAAAAATAGACTAGTTTAAGAAAACAAAGAAGAAATCTTAAATTAAAAATCTAGGGTCTATTCTGTTTTTTTGACTTTTTGAGCTGCTGGTCCTTTTTGACCTTCGCCTATTTCAAACTCGACTTTATCGCCTTCGTTAATGAATCCGTCAACATCTGTCTTGTGAACAAATAGATCGTCTCCACCTTCTCTTTCAATAAAACCAAAGCCTTTAGTTCTGTTGAACCATTTTACGGTACCTTGTTCCATTTGATTTTGCAAAACTTATTCACTATATTAACTAAGATATTAAAAATTAATCAAGTAACAAAGTGCTAGAAATCCCTAGCAATGTGATTATTTTCTTTTAACCACTCCACTTGAGGAAGCGTAAATCTCCAAACGATATCACCACGTTCGGTTTCTTTAAAATCCCAAGGGGCAATAATCACAATATCATTATCTCGAATCCAAACTCTTCTCTTTAGTTTTCCTCTAATTCTACCACGTCTTGTAACATTATCATCACATTTTATCATGACATTTTCACCACCTAGCATTTTCAAAACACGCCCAAAAAGTTCTCCTTCTTCAGGAAGACGAATTTCTTTTAGTGCACTTTCATTTTTTACTTGGCGCTTACCCATGACGATAATTTACATAGTACGCATATAACTCATGGGTTCTTAAAAAATAAAAATTTAAAAAAATACACGTAAGAGATTTTATCTACACAATAAAAAGACAACTTGTGGAATTCCAATGTGTTGATGAATGTTCTCAATGTTGTATTGAAAGAGAATATTTTCCAAGTAAGAAATTTGGAAAAATTGGAGTGCTTATTCTGCCAGAAGAAAAAGAAAGAATGGAAAAATTAGGAGAAAGTAAAGGAATTAAAATTAACATATTACCGCGAATTGGAGTTTCTGAAAAAAATGATTCTGAACCAACAAAAATTTTAGCATATCAAATGATGGGAATTGAGAAGAATGGAAATACTTGTCCCTTTTTAGATACAAAAGGAGAAAACAAATCGCCTCATGGAGGATTTCCATGTAATATTTACAACGACAGACCTCTTGCATGTAGAACATATCCATTGATTGAATCAAATCCCATAACACTTGATGAAAAATGTAAATTTTGTAAAGAACACAAAACTGCAAATGAGAATCTAAATAACGAAGTAGAGTCATTACTAAAAATTAAAAACAAGATGATGACAGATGCAGTAATAATTTGGAGATATGCCACAAGAGTAGGGGAACAAGAAGATCAACAAATTTTACAAAATGGATGGTTCATTGAAAAATAATAGAAAATGATTTTTTAAAATGAATTAATGAAACATTAAACTCGATTTTTAAAATTAATTGAAGGTTGTGTGTTATTAAAAAAATATGTTACGATAATGTTATGGGTTAATCACAGCACGGCCAATAATTTTTCTAGCTTTAAGATCTTCTAATGCAGTGTTTGCATCATCTAAAGAATATCGCTTGGAGATTACAGGGTTGATGGTTCCCTTTCTTGCAAGTTCCAAGAGTTCAACCATGTCATTAAAGTTTCCAGTATATGCACCTTGAATTATAATAGATTTTAGCGGAATAGTAACTAAAGATATTTCCAAAGANCCTCCAAANAGTCCAACNAGAACAAGATTTCCTCTTTTTCGTAAAACANCTAAACCAGTTTTTACAGTTGGGGGAGCATTAACAAAATCAACAACACTATCAGCACCCTTTTCATTACACAATGAAAGAATTTTTTGAACAGTTTCNGAATNTTTTGAATTTACAACAAAATNGGCACCCATCTCTTTTGCAGTTTCTAATTTTTTATCATCCAAATCTACACAAATAATTTTTGCATTAGAAATTGCTTTTGCAACTTGTACNCCCATCAAGCCCAATCCACCAGCTCCAATAATGACTAGGAATTCTGGAGAATTTTGGTTTGCTTTTTTGATGGCAGTANAAGCAGTAAGGCCAGAACATGCAAGAGAGGTTGCAGCATCAGGATCAACACCATCAAGTTTTGCTAAATATTTAGAATTTGGAATTAAAGAATAATCAGAATAACCACCATCTTGGAAAACACCCATAGATTTTGGNGCATCACAGAGATTTTCATTTCCTACTTTACATGCAGGNCATTCNCCACATCCAATCCAAGGAAAAACTANAACTTGATCTCCNTGAGAAACATTAGAAACAGAGTCGCCAATTGCTTCAACGGTTCCAACAATTTCATGTCCAGGAGTTACAGGATATTTTACNCCCCTATCNGTGACTTTCATNAATTGACCATCTCCAAGATCATAACCACCCTCCCACAAATGCAAATCGCTATGACATACACCTACAGATTGAACTTTAACTAAAACTTGAGATCCTTGAGGTTTTGGAGTTTCAGAAGAAGTGANTTCAAGAGGCTCATTTGGACCAATAATTCTAGCAGATTTCATGATTGAAATCCGCTNGTTTAACAATATAAGAGTTGACTGAAGGTAAGAAAAAAATAGATTCATTAGATATTATTGAATAGAAAAATAGTATTCATGTGANTGAATCACAAACACCAAANAGTATTTCTCAAGAACCAGTAAATATTTTGTTTAGTCCNTCATCAGTTATCAAAAAAGATGTTTGGGAAATAGACCTAATTCAAATTTTNAATTTACTGGTAAAAATTCTAGAAAANACAGGTAAAAAAGATCTTAAAGTTGCAGGNATGGCNGCACTATCATCATCATTAATCTATAGAATGAAAGTAGAAAGTATTTTTGCATTACAAAAAGCAGCAATGGAGAAAAAACCAATGCGTCAAAGAACNGATGTNGATATTGAGTTAATTGATATTCCATATAGACATGAATCAACATATCCGGTTTCATTAGATGATTTGTTAGGATTACTTCAGAANCTAATCGGCACAATTGCAAACCCCCAATCAAGAAGAAATAAACAANTAGANATTGAGCCAATAGAAGCTCCNAACTTTCAAGAATTTTTTACTTCCCTTGAAAGTATAATTGGAAAATATGAAGATTTGATAGTGAATAAGATTTCAAAAGNAGGATTCGGATTACTTCAAGANATCATTGTAGATCTTGATCAAATAGATTCAATCAGATGTTTNTTTGCAGCACTATTTTTGGCAAGAGACCATAAAGTNGATTTGGAACAAATAGAAGACAATATCAAAATTACTCTCATAAAAGAAAAAATGAAAANCTGNTTANAAATGGAAAAAAGNTTTCTNAAAACATATTTCAAAAGAGGNACANTAATTGGCAAGAATTGAAAATATTGATGAGTCAACAGCAAGAATTGAATCAGCGTTATATTCAGCAGGTAGACCACTAAAAATAGAAGATTTAATCAGAGCATCAGGCACAGAATCTAGAACAAAAACAACAGAAATACTCAACAATATTATGAAAAAGACAAANTCTGCCTTTAAAGCACTNGAGNTAACAACNCTTCCAGACGGANCATTTGTTATGCAACTTAAACCAGAATACAGTTCAACGGTAAAGAAATANGCATCAAAACCAATTCTCCCAAATGCNACACTAAAGACATTATCATACATAGCATTCCAACAACCAATTTCATCAAAACAACTTGTTGANACAAGAGGNTCAGGGGTGTATGCACATCTAAAAGAATTAAGACAGTTAGATTTCATCAGCCATCAAAATGTAGGCAGATTGAGAATTTATACAACAACNCAAAAGTTCCAGAAATATTTTGGAATTCAAGGAGATGTAGAAGATCTAAAATCAAGATTATTCTCCAAAGTAAGAAAAACNGCAAGAATGGGACAAAATAATCATTCANCANAAATAATTTAGAANNNNGAATTTTAATTCAAGGCTAATTTTTTGCGTTTTGTATAAATTAGAGTAATTCNGAGAGATTTCCGTGAGAAAATCAGTAGANAATTTAGCAACAAGNAAGATCACTGGAGGACGACGAGTTCCACTTAGAATTAGANGAAAATATGAAACTGATAGATATCCAAATGAAGCAATTAACGGAGCTCAAGTNACAATNACAAGAAGANTTAGAGGAAATAATAAAAAAACAGCTTTGAANNCAATTGATTTTGTTAATCTTGCAACAGGGGATGCAAAAGTAAAGAAAGTAAAAATCANTAAAGTTTTAGAAAATGCTACAAACAATGATTACAAAAGACGTGGAATAATTACTAAAGGAGCAATTCTAGATACAGCAGAAGGAAAATGTAGAGTTGTTTCCAAACCAGGTCAGAACGGAATAGTAAACGCAATTTTAGTTAAGGAATAAAATGAAAGATTACGAGCATGTCGTAATCTGGTTGGATTATTTTAATAAAAATTTAAAAAAATCAAAAGGTAGAAGACTAGGATTAAAAAAATGTGTTTTTGATCCTTCTCTAAAAGAATTAATTGATGCAACAAAATCAGCAGGGTTCGAAATTACAGAGTCTGATGATAAAGTAAGATTTCCAAAAAGGCCGTTTGTCAGATCAGGATATATTGTATTACCAAAAGGATCCTCCAAGACAATAATTCTTAACAAGATTTCAGAAAAACTTGTTTCCAAAAGGTCCAAACAATCAAAATAAAATCAAATCTAGCTCTTAGCTAAAGTAAAGTTGACAGAAGTCTATGATAACAATACTATTGTTATAATTTCTAATTGCAGGAGGTAGGCGAAATAATGCACCTAGCCGGTAGTGGCAGGGTAATTGTTCAACTGTCTAAAGAATTAGTTGAAGGACAAATACTCTGTGACAAAAAAGGAACTANAGTTGCAAAAGTAATGGAACTGATTGGTCCAGTAAAAAGGCCGTTTGCATCAGCTACACCATTGACAAATAACATCAANAAATATGTTGGCAAAAGTGTTTTTGCGTCAGAAGAACTTCCTGNTAATTCACCAAAAAAATTTAGGAGAAGAAAAAAATGAACATACTAGAAAAACAAAACTGTCCTGAATGTCAAGCAACAGTAGTNAATGACATGCAGAATGGTGAAATCATTTGCTCTGNTTGNGGCGTAGTAGTNGATGATCAGATTGCAGATTATGGTCCAGAAACAATTAGNTCAAATCTAGAAGACAAGATGAAATTAGCAAGAGCTACAGGACAAACAACCTATTCTCAACATGATTTGGGAATTACAACTGAGATTGCAATTAGTGGAAAAGACTTTAGTGGAAAAAGAATTAACCACGACGTCGCAAATCAAATGCACAATCTCAGAAAATGGCAACAAAGAGTTAGAGTTTCATCACCAAAAGAAAGAAGACTTGCAAATGTTTTAGTCAAAATGGGCGAAACATGTGACANNGTTGGACTTTCAAAAAANGTGTTAGAAACTGCTTCAATGATATANAGAAATCTAGACGGTCACATTGATGTAAAAGGAAAATCAGTTGTAAGTATNACAGCTGCTACAATTTACATGGCATGNAAACAATGTGACGTAGTAAGATCATTAGAAGAAATTTGCCGAGGAATTTGTCCACCAAAAGATGTAAAATCAAAAACAAAACTTGCATCCAGATACTANAGAACCATGGTAATGGAAATGGGACAATTAGCAGNTCCAGTCGTAACCATGGACAAATACATCTCAAANATNGCAAACATGACACAAACTGAGGTCAGAGTTGAAAGACTAGCCTTAGAAATTGCAGAGAAAACAAAAAGTAGCAANATNGCAGANGGNAAAGCCCCAAATGGAATTGCAGCTGCNTATCTGTATGTGTCATCCGTTCTTTTAGGACAAAATGTACTCCAAAGAGACGTTTCAAGTATTGCAGGAGTTACAGAAGTCACTATCAGAAACAGATGTAAAGAAATTCTAACAAACTACAAACTCAAAATTACTTTAAGACCATCTCTGGCCAGATAATACACCCCNNNCCTCTTTTCATTTTAGCATTAGGATTAGCTAAATTTCGTCGGCATTATATAGAGACATGNAACANAGCGCAANATGGCAGTATTAGAAATAAAAGATCTTCACGTAAAAAGAGAAGGTAAAGAGATTCTCAAAGGAGTNAATCTAAAAACAGGTCCTGGAGAAGTTCATGCCATNATGGGNCCAAATGGTTCTGGAAAAAGTACACTAGCTTACACATTACTTGCACATCCAAAATATGAAGTCACACAAGGAGATATTTTGTTANATGGTGAAAGTATTTTGNATTTAACTGCAGATGAAAGAGCAAAGAAAGGATTATTCTTAGGATTTCAATACCCAACAGAAGTTTCAGGAGTAGGGTTTTCTCATTTTCTAAGAACAGCTTACAATTCTTTGAGTAAAGCACTNCAAGGTGACGATAGAGAAGTATTCATCACAGTTAGAGAATTTCAGAAATATCTTAAAGAGAATTTAGAAAAAGTTGGGTTAAAAGAAGAATTTCTCTCAAGATATCTTAACGAAGGATTTTCNGGAGGAGAGAAAAAACGTGCNGAAGTATTACAAATGGCAGTATTAAAACCAAAAATTTCAATTTTAGATGAACCAGATTCAGGNTTAGATATTGATGCAGTTCAATCAGTGGCTCAAGCAATAAGCAAGGTTTCAGGAAAAGATGCAACAGTAATCATAATTACTCACTATGCAAGAATTCTAAAATTCTTAGATAAATTAGATTTTGTACACGTGTTTGCNAGAGGTCAAGTATTAAAAACAGGTGATGCATCACTTGCAGATAAACTAGAANCAGAAGGTTATGAATGGGCCTTAGAAGAATCANCATAATCAAATTTAAACATANAAAATTTTCTTNCACTATTGATTTACAAAGTTCAAGTTGAGTTTTCTAAAGATATTCTAGAANTAAAAGAAGANNCAATCCACATNGGAATTAAATCAAAACCAATCAAAGGTGAAGCAAATAAAGANATAATTAAAAAAATTGCAAAACATTTTGGAATATCAACTGCNNTTNTTCAGATAAAATCAGGATACAAATCACAAGAAAAAATCATTGAAATTCTTCAATAGGAAATCAAGTTTTTTGTTTAAATAGGGTTTNAAAATTNGAGAGNNTGCATGTCAGAANACAATGAACANTATTNTTTNAATTTCTCATTTTTCAAANTAGACCCAAAATGGAGATGGATGGCAGATTTGGCAAAAGAGGAATCTGCAAAAGAGGTTGAAAACATCATTAGAAATTCAGGAATAATGTTCAGATCATATTCTAATTTAGGATTAAGAGATGATGCTGATTTTTTGTTTTGGTTTGCTGCAAAAACAGTAGAAGAGATTCAGATAGTGATAGAGAAATTATACAAAACAGTTTTTGGAAAATACATTATTCCATCAATGACGTATTTGTCATGTACACGACCATCAATCTATGTTCAAGGAGCAAGAAAAGAGCATGGTTTTCTGACAGGAATGGAACCAAAAAAACATGTGGTAGTCTATCCATTTACAAAGACAAGGGAATGGTATCTTTTAGGAAAAGAGAAACGTCAGGAAATAATGGATGAGCATATTGAAGTTAGTAAAAAATATCCACAAGTAGTTCTCAATACAACGTATTCTTTTGGAATTCATGATGAGGACTTTATGTTGGCTTTTGAAGTAGACGATATTAGAGACTTTCAAGATCTCATAATGGATTTAAGAGAAACAGAAGTATCAAAATATGTCAAAAATGATATTCCAATGATTGTCAGCGTCAAAAAAGACATCATTCCTTTAATTGTTAGTTTAGGATAAATTTCAAAAAAAACTGTCATTAACGAACAGAAATTAGTTTATTCTTAAAATCACCGTCCTAAAATTGCAAATCTCGGATAAACATAAATGAAGAAATTTTAGATATTCAATAAATCAAGGGGATTATGAGTATGAAATACAAGAAACTAGGGAAGAGTGGAATTGAAGTATCAGAAATAGGATTTGGGGCATGGAGTATTGCCCTTGATTGGTGGGGGAAAAAAATTGAAGAAGATGAAGCTAAAAGAATGCTAAAAAAAGCATATGATTTAGGAATAAACTATTTTGAGACCGCAGACATGTATGGAAAAGGAAAAAGTGAGAAACTCATTGGAGAAGTATTCAAAGGAATGAGAGACGAAGTAGTAATTTCAACAAAATATGGATATGATTTTTCAAATGTGGACCAAATTGGCCATACAGAATTACCACAAAACTACGATCCGGCATATACAAGAAAAGCACTAGATGCAAGTTTAGAAAGACTACAAACAGATTACATTGATTCATTGGGATTACATAATCCAAAATTAAAACATCTTCGAAATGATTCAACATTTGATACAATTGATGAATTAGTAAAAGAAGGAAAAATTAAAGCGGCCCAAGTTGCATTAGGTCCTGCAATTGGATGGACACAAGAAGGATTAGAGGCCATGGATAGACAAAGTGTATCATCAATACAAACAGTTTACAATATTCTAGAGCAAACACCAGGAAACGAGTTAATTGAGAAGGCAGAAAAACAAGATGTTGGAATTTTAGTTAGAGTGCCAGATGCATCGGGAATTTTAACGGGAAAAGTAAAAGCAGACACGGTAATTCCTAGTAATGATCATAGAAAAGATAGAAAAGCAGAATGGAGAAAATCCGCATTAGAAAAAGTAGAACAATTCAGACCAATTGCAGAACGTAATGGGTTAAACATTACAGAATTTGCGATTAAGTTTATCTTATCGAAAAATAAAATTGCGTCAGTTTTGCCTACAGTTGTAAGTGAAGAAGAGATTGAAATGTTTACAGCAATTTCAGACGGTAAATATCTCAGCTCATCAGATATGAAAGAGATTGAGGAATTATACAATTCATGGCCAGCATACGAGTTAAAGGCAACACCTCAAACAAACTAGTTTGTAAATGGACAGGCAAATAGACACTCAAAAAACTTTAGAAATTATAGAAAAAATGAGACTTGCCAAGATTGGCGAATATAAAAAATGGGAGTCAATTATTAAAAAAATCAATAATAATGAGGACCTAAATCCACTTCAAACAGAATATTTTTCAAACATGACAAGAATCTACAAAAATTCAAACATCACCAATAGAAGTAAAATTTACCATACAAAATTATCAGATTTAGATGAAAAACCACCATGTAAAGAATGTGGAAAAAATTCTGAATTTTATTGCAACATGAATGATCAGTATTTTTGTACGGTTCACATTGTAGGTCATGATGAAAATGAACGATAATTATTGATAAATTTATTTTTCTAATGAAAATTCATCTTCAATAAAATATTGTACACGTGTCTTTTTGAATTCACGTTCACTAAATAAAATAGTATAATCAGCAACATCAATTTGATTTTGTATTGTTTTTGCAACATCACCTGCTTCATCATGAGATTTACAATGAATCATTGAAAAAACATTGTAAGGCCAATCAGGGTATGATGGCCTTTGATAGCAGTGACTAACTTGTGGGAATGCACCTAATTTTGCACCTACCTCATCAATTCGATCATCAGGGACTTTCCAAACAATCATTCCATTTGCAACAAAGCCTACATCTCTATGTCTTAAAATTGCAGCATATCTTCGAATAACTGCAATGCTTTCATAATAACGAGTTTTTTCAAATAATTGATCCTCAGTAATGCCAAGTGTCTCAGCAGATTTTAAAAAAGGCCTATCAACTATATCCAGATCTTTTTGTAATTCACGAACATATTTCTTATCTTCGTCAGTAGCAACAAAATCAACATGAATAGTTTTTTTCTTCTCTTCAGAAGGTTTGATTTCTTGTTTTTTATTTTCATTCATATCTAATTTAACACCAATTTTGAACATCTGAATTGTAGGAAGCATTCGTGTTGCTTGAACTCCGGGAAGTTCTGAAAATTTGTCAACTTCAGTTTTGACATTTGTGCCAGGAGGGGTTGCAATAGTGAACCACAAATTAAAATCGTGTTTTCTTTCATAATTATGACTTACACCAGGATGATTGTTTATGATATTTGCAATATCTACTAATTTGTCTGAATCAACTCTCATTGCAACTAAAGAAGACTTGTAACCTAGTTTTCTTGTATCAAAAATTGCACTAAGTTGTCTTATCACTCCTGCAGATTTTAAAGTGATTAATTTCTCTTTAATTACCTCAGGTGAGACATTGAATTTTTTTGCTAGTTCATGAAAAGGCATTGAAACTAGAGGAAATCGCCATTGAATTTCATTTAGAAGATCCTTATCCATNTCATCTAAAACTGTCAATAATCATCGCAATTGNGTTTTCAATTAAAAATGTAACTAGATTTTATTCNCATTATTTGAATACATAAATAGAAATCGACATCTTTTTGATCGATGATAGTTAATCTAAATCTTCAAGNNAAAATTGTCATTATCNTCGGAGGCGGAAAAGAAGCACAAAAAAGAATCAATTCANTNCTAAAACAAGACTGTAGAATTATAGTGATAAGTGATTCAATAAATGCTCAAATTTCTANANTNTCTAAAACAAAAAANATTACNCTNATAAAACAAAAAATTCAAGATACAGAATTTCTTTCAGAATTTAAACCAAATATANTCATTACAACCACTAATNANAACAAAATAAATCAAAAAATCATCAACAAAGCAAAAAGAAAAAATATTCTGGTATACAGTTCAGACAATCCAGAAGACAGTGATTTTTCCAATCCAGCAATTATNGATTTTGAAAAAATGATTCAAATTGCAATTTTTACGGGAGGTAAAAGTCCANTAATGGCAAAAAAACTAAAAGAAAAATCAGAGATNGNATTTAAAAAAATTATCACTAAAGAAGATATTNNTCAGATTAAAATTCAAAAGATCGCAAGAAAACTAGCAAAGGAANCTATTTCAACACAGNTTCAAAGAAAAGAGTNNCTNCATANAATTATGATTGATAATGAGATCAAACAGTTAATAGCAAACAATCAGGCAAAAAAAGCTGAAAAGAGAGCAATTACAATATTGAAGAATTGGAAATGAATCAAAATATCATCAATGCACGTGTAACTTTTCGTAATGCACCAATCCATATTCTTGANCAATTTACAATAAANGATGTTGAAAAGGCATATGANCAATTTAAGGAAAGTTCAGAATTNGANGAATGTGTAATNATTCAAACATGTAATAGAATTGAATTATTTGGAAAATCAAAAAAACATAATTTTGAAAAAATTAAAAAAACATGGGCTTCAATTACNGGACTAGAAGAAGAGATGTTTAATGATAATATNGAATGGGTTGAAAATCAAAAAGCATTACATCATCTATTAAAATTAACNTCAGGATTAGACTCNATGGTTTTNGGAGAGGANCANATTTTGGGTCAGATTAAAAAATCAATAACNTCAGCTAGAGAAGCAAAAGCATCAGGTCAGCATCTCAATACTNTGTTTGATAAAGCAATCAGNATGGGGACTAGAATTAGAAATTCNAGTGGAATAGGNAANGGNGGAATTTCAGTAGGATCCATGGCAGTAAAACTTGCAGAAGANAATATTGACGATTTGAAAACAAAAAAAGTTTTGTTGATTGGTACTGGTGAAGTATCNACATTNGTTGCAAAATCATTACAAAAACGTGGGTATGTGTTTAATGTTACAAGTAGAACTATCGGAAGATCACAAACATTTTGTGAAACAATGGGAGGAGAACCAGTTAAATTTGAANATGTTCTTTCNGGGTTTGAAAATTATGATTTNATTTTTGTTGCAACAACTGCACCATATTTTCTTGTTACATATGAAAGAATTACAACNGCAATGAAAGACAAACCCAATGGAATGATGATTTTAGATTTATCAAATCCAAGAACNGTAGATGAGAAAGTTGCAACAATTGCAGGAATAAAATTAATGAATCTGGATCAAATTGCAGAAATGGTAGAAAAGAACATGAATGCTAGATTAAACAAGGTAAAAACCATTGAAAATATAATTAACGAGGAAGTAGNGGTATTAGAAGCCTCAATGAAAAGATTAGAAGCAGAACCACTTGTAAAAGANGTTTTCAAAAANATAGAAACTCTTAGNGAAAAGGAATTACAAAAAGCACTTCAAATGNTNGATGAGACAGATGAGAAAAAAATCAGAATTATTGAAGANTTAACAAAAGCNGTTGTAGAAAGTATTGTTTCAACTCCAATGAACAATATCAGAAAAGCATCAGAACAGGGAAAACCAGACATNATAGAACTTGCAAGTAAGCTTTTTGACTATAAAAAACAGGATAAGACAGATTAAGATTATATTTTACCAAANAGAATTTTGAATATGTCATTTCCNACAAAACGTCTTCGCAGAATAAGAACTTCTGAAAAAATGAGAGANNTANTTCAACAAACAAGATTATCACCAAAAGATTTCATTTGTCCAGTATTTGTTCANGAAGATCTCAAAACTAGAATAAANNTAGANTCAATGACAGAGATTGAAAGACTTCCAATAGATGACATTAATGATGAAGTAGGNACAATTAGTGATTTAGGAATTCCTGCAATTATGCTNTTNGGNATTCCAACACAAAAAGATGAAGCAGGNACTTCTGCATTTGACGATAATGGAATAGTTCAAAAAACAATTTCTCAAATTAGAAAAAATTTTGGGGANAAAATAGTAATAATGGCAGATGTTTGTCTATGTCAATTTACATCTACAGGNCATTGTGGNATTGTTCAAGGNAATAAAATTGATAATGATANTAGTTTAGACACACTTNCAAAAATTGCAGTCAGTCAAGCAAGAGCAGGAGTAGATACAGTTTCACCATCTGCAATGATGGANGGTCAAGTTGCAGCTATTAGAAAAGCACTNGATGATGACGGATTTACAGATGTTTCAATTATGTCACACTCTGCAAAACATCGTTCAAACTTTTATGCACCATTTAGANATGCTGCAGAATGTGCACCAAAATTTGGAGACAGAAAAACATACCAAGTTCCATATACAAATGCCAGAGAAGCTATGATGGAAATTGAATCAGATATTAACGAAGGAGTAGATATCGTAATGGTAAAACCAGCTTTATCTTATTTGGATATCATCGCAGAAACAAGGAAAAAATTTAACGTTCCAATTTCAGCATACAGTGTTTCAGGAGAATATGCATTAGTAAAAGCTGCATCTCAGTTAGGATACGTAAATGAAGATAATATTACATCAGAAATATTAACATCAATTAAAAGAGCAGGAGCAGATATGATGGTGACATATTTTGCAAAATCAGCTTCAAGATTTCTTCAACAATCATGAGAAACGACGAACGTTTTGAGATTCAAAGGGCATTTGATTTATTGCCACATGTAACAGGCTCAAGTTGGGCAGTTATTTGGTTTAGAATGAAAGG
This sequence comes from Nitrososphaerota archaeon, assembly GCA_002730325.1. GTDB lineage: Archaea > Thermoproteota > Nitrososphaeria > Nitrososphaerales > Nitrosopumilaceae > Nitrosopumilus. The sequence continues at coordinate 3,164 of PBZV01000037.1, read as the reverse complement.
AATCAAAAAGCCAACTCGTGAGGAATATAGGGGAAAAACATTAGAATATTTTAAAAAAATTAGTCCTATTTTTGATTCATTCCCAAAAGATGAAGAATTTACAGCAATTAACAAGTATATCGAATTTAGAAAAAATGAGGAATACGAAAAAATAAAATCAGGTGAAAACAAAGAAGTGGAAACACGTTACGACAGATATGTTGACTATGGATGAAATTCCTTTACAAATTCAAAAAAATTCCAAATCAGTGTTTTTTCTTATTTCAAACCCAAAATACATCACAAAACTTCTTGCTTAAGTTGTTTTAAAAATTCCTTCAGTATTATAGTTCTTTTTTTTGCTTCATTCTTTCCAGATTTAGTATTCATAAAAGATTCTAGTTTGAATAATTTTTCAAAGAAATGATCCACAGTCCAAATTTTATCATCAGGACTTCTTTTCTTACAAAAAGGGTCTTCTGGATTATAAAATGGTCTTTTCAATGAACCCCCAGTAGAAAATACTCTTGCAATTCCTATTGCACCCAAGGCATCCAACCTATCAGCATCTTGAAGAATTTTACCCTCAATAGTTTTAGGAGTTTTCTTGTGAGAAAAACTATGATCACAAATTGCATCTGAAATAATAATAATTTCTTCATCAGTAAAATTATATTTTTTAAGAATTCTTTTTGCTTTTTTAGCACTGTCAATTGAGGAATTTTTTGAACGTTTATCTGATTTGGGATAAGAAACTACATCATGAAGCAATACAGCACTTAAAACTAATTTTTTGTTTGCTTTTTCTTTTTTTAATATTTTTTGAGCATTATGGTATACTCTCAGAATATGCTCAAAATCATGAGCAGAATCATTTTCAATTATTTTCCTCACATCATTTTTAATAGATTCAAGAATTGTCATTTAGAATCTCCAAATTTTGGGTTTTACAAATTTAATTTTTCTTTCAGTAATCAATACAGTCCAATTAATCGATGCAAACAGAAATATCACTCCAATACCAATTCCATCAATTAATAGAATTCCAGTTAAACGATCTTCAAATATTTCTAAAAATGGTTTCAAAACAGCATTACCAAAATGAATCATAATAATATAAGAAATAACTCTGCCAAACCAAAATCCTACATAGATGCCAGTACTTTTGGCACGCATTAATCCATAAGTAATGAATAACATATTACTAGGTAAAGGAGTTGCAGCAAACAGAAATGATGCAATTATGTAACCATATCTTTTTTTATTCAAAAAAGTTCCAATAATATCAAGATTTGATTTTTGTTCTTCTCCAACAAATTTTCTAAATAGTCCACTTATTTTTTTAAGAAAGTATCGTCCAATAGTTGCACCAGTTGCCCCAACAACAGCTAAGAAAATAATATTCAAATTTGGATCAAGTAGATAAAATGATGTTAAAACAATCCAGCTAGGAGGCATCAAAATTGGAGATACATTGACTCCAATTAGAACAAGGAAAATTCCAAAATACGAAAATTCTCCAAAAATTTCAAAAATATCCAACATATTTCTAAAATAATTTCATGAATTTTGTTTCTAAACCCTTTGATTTTTAGATAGTCATGGAAAAATTCAGTTCTGAACTAGAAAATTGCAAGAATTACATATTTTTTAAAGCAATGATCAAGTATTGTAAAAAACAGGATCAATTATTCAATATCTTTATAAGGAATTTACGCATAAAACGATTGTGACTACGGAATCGTGGAAATGTTTTAGATGTAATTTGACGTTCAAAGAGGAACAAGTTGCAGATATGCACAAAGAAATTTCTTCCCATTCAGTAACTAAAATAAAATCAATTGTATTATAATTTTTAAAAATTTTACAGATTATCATTTTAATTAGATAAAGTGCAGAGGGTGGGATTTGAACCCACGAACTCCTGAGAGAAGGGATTTCCTATTTTGAGGATCTTGAGTCCCTCTCGGTTGACCGGGCTTCGATACCTCTGCAATGATTTTCAATATGGACTGATATTTCTCAATTACTATTTTTGAAAAATTTGGAAAAATGATCCATAGTTCAATGATTTTTTTAACAAAGCTTTTAATCGTACTAATTTTCTCAAAAATATATGGCAGAATTCATACCAATTTCACAAGCAAAAAAAATGCGAAGTGGAGTTAATGCTAAAGCCGAAGTTAAGAGCAAAGGAGACCCAAGAACTGTAAATCTCAAAAGTGGTGGAACAGTAGATGTCTGTGATGCAGTAATAGCTGATGGTGAAACAGAAGATGATCAAATGAAATTGACATTGTGGGGGGATGACATCAAGGCAGTAAATGTTGGCGATGTTGTAGTCATTACAAATGGATATACCAATGAGTTCAAAGGAGAAGTATCCTTAACAAAAGGTAAATTTGGTCAAATGGAAATAAATCCTCAATAATCTCTTTTATTGTTTTGATAATTTTTTAAATCTATCAAGAATACAAATATACCAATTATAGATACGGTTATTCCTAAAAGTATCATTACACCAGAAATTGCAAGAGGAAAAATCATTTTCATGGCAGAAGAATTAGAATTTGAAAAAACATTTGAATTTTCAGGATCTTCTGAAAACATTATTAGAATTGCGACATTTCTTGGACCAAGATTTTTGATTTCAAAATTCAAGGTATCAGATTGGGGTATTTCTAATAATTCAAACATGATAGATTCGTTTTGAACAAACTTACCATAATCATCGCCAAAAATATTAGAAATTATTATCGAAATTTGGTCATCAGATTGATAATCTAGTATTTGCATACCCCACAAAAGTGAAACATTTGATGAAAGTGTACCATAAGAAACAAAAGTTGAATCACCAGGAATAATTAAAACTTCATCAGAAACTTCATCAAACATTTCTTCAAATAAAATAGACATAGGTAAATTATTGGATTCAGATACATCAGAAGGGATTACCGATGCAGCAATGGAAAAAGAAACAATTACAAGAATTAACCCAAATACAAAAATTATCAAACCACGTTTATTCATAATAAAAAATAAAAAACAATTCCACTTTAATAATGAACACTAAATTTTAAAAAATTATTTAACTTTCTTTGCTGGTTTTCTTTTAGTTACTTTCTTTTTTGCTGCAGTTTTCTTTGCTGGTTTTCTTTTAGTTACTTTCTTTTTTGCTGCAGTTT
>PBZV01000036.1:5508-28516 GCA_002730325.1 Nitrososphaerota archaeon | reverse complement strand
TTGCTGGAGCTTCCTCTTTTGCTGGAGCTTCCTCTTTTGCTGGAGCTTCCTCTTTTGCTGGAGCTTCCTCTTTTGCTGGAGCTTCCTCTACTTTATCTTCAATTTTTTTGGTCTCTTTTTTAGGAACTACTTCAGATTCAACATCTTCGTCATATTGAGACACAAGAACATATCCTTCGTCAGTTTTACTCATTCTGACTCTTACTTTTCTTGGAGGATTCCTAACTCCTTTTGCCCAAATTAGATGAGATAATTCTTCTTCAATTTTAATTTCTTCAACTTTCATATGATGACGAGCAAATTCTTTAATCATGTTAATTGCTCTAACTGCTCTATGTTGAGATTGTGAAAGTTTGACTTTGCCAAGTGGAATTGTATAAACTCGTTCTATTTCTTGAGACATCTATCCTACCTCCACATCAGTTGATCTCCAAGCCCTACGTTTTGGATTTGTTCTTACACCTCTTTTTGTTTTGAGGATAATCCATGCCGGTACAGCAGACGTCTGTTTTGTTTTCTTTAACAAACGAATTTTTCTCGGAGAGGACTTACGAGCAGCCATAAGTTTTCAGGCGCGAAGAGCTCTTTTTAAATGAATCTCAGGATTTAAGAGAAATTTGAATCTGTTTTAAGATTCTTGCAGATGCACCCCAAACAATTTGATTTTGGTACTCAAAAGTGAACATTTCTTGAATAATATTATGAGTGGGATCTGGATCTTTTACTACTGTTTTTAAAAATGAATTCAAAGGAATATGAAAAATTTTTTCAACTTCAGCATTTGCTGAAAGGGGCGGAATTTTTTCAAGAACTGCAACAAATGGAAAGATCAAAAATCCAGAGTTTAAAGTAATTACCGAGTCTAACTGACCAATTACTTGATCTCGAGTTATTGTAATTCCTATTTCTTCACTAGTTTCACGTAATGCGGTTTCTAAAAGATCATCATCACTATCATCAAATTTTCCACCAGGAAATGATATTTCACCTGCATGAAATTTCAAATGTTTTGGCTTTTCAGTCATTACAACAATTGGATCATCACCATAAATAATTACAAGTACTGATGCTAATCGATATTTTTTATCAATAGGCATATCAAGGTTTATTGAATTTGAGAGTATAGATTTCAGATTGGTTAAATTCATTTTTTCTTACTGTTACACAAAGGTTTCAGTATTCAAAGGTTTTAACCAAGGATGTAAAAATTGAGAATATGACAATCAGATATGAAGCAAACCCTCCAAAAATTTTACCTGATAGTGATACCAATAAAGCAATTCTAAAATTTATTGAAAGAATAAAAAAAATTTCAAATAAATGTGATTCAATACACATTACTGAAAANGTGTTAGGNTTTCAAAGAGTNTCACCGNTTGAAGTTGGGAAAATTATCAAAAAAGAAATTCCAAATTTACCAATTACAGTNAGTCTTAGAGTTAGAGATAAAACTGAAAAAGAGATTTTAGAATTTGTAGAAAAATGTNTTACAATAGGTTTTTCAGGAATTTTAATTCTAATGGGNGACCCTTCCCAAACAGGTAAAGAAGATTCAGGTCAAATACCAAGTGCTGTAATAAATAATTTAAGAAAACAANNAGTTGATTCAAAAATTGATTTGTATCTTTCAATTTCAAACAAACCAAATTTTACCAAAATTGGGAAAAAAATTCAAGCCAAACCAAAAGGATTCATGACACAAGTAGTTCAAAATATAGAACAAGTTCAAAATCTTTCAGATAACCTGAAAGGATTTAAAATAATTCCAATCATATTATTTCCTTCAGAAAAAAATGAAAAATCTGCAAAATTTCTNAACTTAGATTTANCATCATATAGTCAGACATTTAATGAATTTGTAAAAAGAGTACATGNAATAACAGAGGATGTGNTAATTACATCTCCTAATGATTTTAAGGGNTTGGATNAATTTTTAGAAAAACAAATTATCTAAAGNACAAAATATTTAGCTTCAGGNTGATGAACAACAATTGCAGCAGTAGATTGTTCAGGTATTATTTGACCAAATTCAGTCANAGTCATTCCAGATTTTTCAGGTTGTAATAATTTCCATACTAAATGATGTTGAGCCACATCAGGACANCTAGGAAATCCCCAACTNTATCTCAGTCCACCTTTTTCNANATTCATTTCAGATTTTATTTTTTGNTTNACCCANCCAGCTAATGCTTCAGCAACTTCAACTGCCAATCCATGTAGGTAATATGCATCNGTGTACTTGTCTTCTTTATTCCATTGTTCAATGATNTCTGCAACTTTATTTCCCACNGTTACAGATTGTAATGCAACAANGTCATCATCTCCAAAATAATCAGTCAAACACAAATGTTCTGATTTTGTAGAACGNGGAAATTCTAATTCAACGTCATCNCCAGNAGGATTCTCTACAAGTAATTTTCTATTCTTGTTATGACATCTGAANTANCCATAAACAATTTCAGGTTCAAAGAGATTTTCTCNNATAATCCTTATTTTCCATTCAGTNAGTAATTGTTCNTGTTCNTCCTCNGATTCAGATCCTGCTTTTCCTCTTAATCCCCAAGACAANTTGAAAAGAGATTTTTTATCAATCATCGTCCAAACTTCAGCCATATTGATTTGATCTGATTTTAATCGAATNGGNTCTCCAATTAGTTTAGGAGTAGGAGGTAAAACAGGTTTGATGTCACTTTTTGGAAGNGTTTCAGGATCTATTGTTGNGCTAGATTTGTCTTTCCAATTCTCTAATTTTTCTTTCCAATCAGCTAAAAGTTTTGGTTTTCCATCAGAAACTATAACATCCATTGTTTTGAGACCTTCAAACATGGTATTGCAATAAAACATACCAGGCTCATAAATTCCNTCTTCTTTTGCAATTCGGTTAATGTAATTACTGTTAATTGCAGCACCNCCACAAAGAATNGGAATAGTCATGTTNTTTTTTCTTGCATGTTCTACGAAAAATTTCATTTGTTTTGAAGTAGATACTAGTAATGCAGACAATCCAATTGCATCNGGTTTNGTCTCATCAATTTTTTCAAGGAATTTTTGTAATGNAACTTGTTTTCCNAAATCATGTACNGTATATCCATTATTTTGAAAAATTGTCTTTACAAGATTTTTCCCAATATCATGTACATCACCATAAACAGTACCTAAAACTAGAATTCCCTTNCTTGTGCCNTCTTCTTTGACCAAATATTTTTCCAGTTCTCCAACTGCNGCCTTCATNCATTCAGCAGATTTGAGAACAAACGGAAGAATTAACTCACCTGNACCAAATTTGTCACCTACTTCCTTCATNGCAGGAAGTAAATCNTCATTGAGAGTTTTGATGGCACTGTCATGAGTTACTTCTTTAGGTAAATCAAGAGAAAGANNTCCTTCGATATTTTGAATCTGTTCATCATTTCCAAGTTTTTCTGCAATTGCAGATANAACATCATTTTGAATTCCATCTTTTAGTCGATTCACAATTCTAAAGTTTGCTCGTTTTCCTNCAGGCCATNAAGGATCAACATCTACTTTTTTTGANGANNNATTATNTTGAGNTCCTACATTTTCAAAGTATGAAATCAAATTAGAAAGAGCATCAGANTTAGTATTGAAGATTAGATCTTCNGCAAGTTTTTTNTCTTTNGTATCAATTTCACCATATGGAATAATCTCTTTTGCATTGACAATTGCNGAATCAAGACCNGATTTGACTGCATGNTACAAAAATACAGAATTAAGAATTTTTCTAGCATATGGAGCCAAACCAAAGCTAATGTTGCTTAANCCCAATGTAGTAAANGANTTAGGGAATTTTTCTTTNACTAATTTTATTCCCTCNAGAGTATTTTTTCCTGCATCAAGGAATTCNTCTTCTCCNGTTGCNAAAGTAAATGTAAGAACATCAAAAATGAACTGNTCAATTTTTAATCCATNTTTTTTTCCTGTTTCATAAAGTAATTCNGCAGTATCTACTTTTTGTTGAGATGTTTTTGCCATACCCTCNGGTCCAATACACAAAGCAATNGCAGGCAAACCATACTTTGCCATAATAGGAGCNAATTTTTCAAATCTATNNCCATNACCTTCAAGATTTATTGAATTAATTATNGGNCTTCCAGGAATTTGTGTTACNGATGCTTCAATTACTTCAGGGTCGGTAGAATCAATTACAAGAGGAGCATCAATTTCTAAGCTTAATCGTTTTACCAAATTTAACATAAATTCGCGTTCATCTGCACGTTCAGTTGTTGCAACACANACATCCAGACAATGNGCGCCATCTTCAACTTGNATTCTTCCTAGATCAACTAAACCATCATAATCATCATCAAGAACTAGTTTCTTTGCTTTACGAGAACCCTGAGTATTAATTCGCTCTCCAATAATCAAAGGGGCAGGAACTTGTTTGAGATCAACTGCCTTTAATGCNGAACTTACTCTAGGGACTGTCAATGCTGTAAAATCACATCTGTTTTTGTAAATACTTAACCNTCAATAGAATTNGCTTTTTCGTTAATTACTTTTCTCAAGACTTTGATGTGTTCAGGATTTGTGCCACAACAACCACCAATTATTCGAACTTTTTTGTATTCATTAAGAAAATCACCTAATGCATCTCCCATTTTTTCAGGAGTCATTTTGTAAACTGCTTGNCCACCNACATTTTCAGGCATGCCGGCATTTGGGACTACTANCACATTATGCTCGTTTTGTTCATCTAACCACCTAACACTAGGAGTCATTTCAATTGGACCTGTTGAGCAATTCAATCCAAATACATCAATTCCCATGTCAGATACAGTAGTGTATGCTGCTTGGATATTTGTACCAAGCAACATTTTTCCATATTGATCCAAAGTAGTATTTNCAATAATTGGNACTTTTTTACCAGTTTTTTTTATCGCATTATGACATGCCTCNATAACTAATTTTACTTCCAATATATCCTGACTAGTTTCAATTAGNAATGCATCAACACCACCAATAATCAAGCCTTCAGCTTGTAATTCAAATGCCTGTCGTATNTCATCAAGAGGTTTTTGACCCAAATCAGGATCATTAGAACTTGGCAANTATCCTGTTGGNCCCATTGACCCAATTACATANCGAGGAGTGTCAGAATATTCTTTACAAACTTCAGATGCAAGTGNGGCAATTTTTTTNTTAAATTCAATTGTTTGATCACCAAANCCATATTCATCAAGTTTAATTTTATTTGAACCAAAAGAATTTGTTTCAATACAATCAGAACCNGCATCCAAATAATTTCTATGGATTTGTTTAATCCATTCAGGATGAGTTAANANTAAACCATCGTTAAATCCGTCCTGGTTATTTGGNAAGTCTTCAGGTTTTGGATCATGTCTTTGAATTTCAGTTCCCATTGCACCATCAAATAACAAAATTCTATTTTTCATTGCNTNAAGGAATGGTTCTTTTTCAATCAATAGTTTGAAAATGTTTTTGGACAGTTTAACTCTTTTCAGAAAAAACCATNAAAAGTTGTAGTATTGATACGTATATTGAAATTAGGTAAAAAAATAATTTNACATACATTAATGCATAAAATTCAGNTAAACAATCTAGTTCGCAGTGCAACATTTTTTCAGCATGCTGGAATATCAATTGTATTTGTATTCATGCCCATAATTGCTCAAGGGGTTACAGAATCAATCTTTGAGATTGGNTTAATTGTNGCATCATTTAGNTTNGCCCAAATTCTATCTGAAATTTATTTTGGACGACATTCAGACAANAAAGGAACTAGGCTCAAATTCATTAGAATTGGGTTCATAGGNTGTGCAGTAGCATTTGGAATGCATTATTTTGCAGATGACATNACATTACTATTTCTCGTAAGAATAGCTGCAGGAATTGCAAGTGGAATAATGATTCCTGCAATGATNGCATANGCATATGAGGTGAATNTNGATAAAAAGAGNGCAGCCACGNTAATATCTTTTCATGCATTAGGATGGCTTGCAGGAATTGCAGCTGCAGGAATTGNAAATGATCTTAAATTGATTTTTTTAATCAGTGCAGCATCATTTGTNATCGGTTTATTATTTACAATTAGATTACCAAATCCAANTCAAGAAAAAGAATTAGAACCAGGAACAACAAAAAAAGTTATTTTAAAAAATAAATTCTTATTTTTATCATTATTACTAAGACACATNGGTGCAGCATCAGTTTGGACAATTCTTCCAATTATGTTGATGGAAAAATTAGGTGCTGAACTTTATCAAATTTCAATTGTATATGTTGCAAATACGNTAACAGCATTTATCTTAATGAATTTGATGGCAAGTAAAATTAATCTTTCAAATGTTTCCAAATTTAAAATCGGAATTGGATGTACAACATTTGTGTTTATAGGATTATCNATAATTTCAGATTGGTGGATGGCAATGCCATTTATGGCACTTGTTGGAGCAACATGGGCNTTTTTGTTTATTGGNGGGAATTTTCATCTTATGGAAAATAANCCACGTTCAACATCTACAGGTATTTTTAGTTCAACATTATCAATTTCTACAGTNATNGGTCCAGTTGTTGCAGGAAGTATAGCAGTTGTGTTTGACTATGTTNCAGTAATGTATTTTGCAATTGCAATTATTGTATGTGCATTTATTGTGTCATTAAAAATAAAAAAATAAAAAAAATATCTNTANTATCTCAATCCCCAACGAGACATTACTTTNTGTTCTAATCTTTGAAATATNACACTATCAATAACAAGACCNATTCCCATAATCACAAGCATTATGGCAATTACTTGAGAAACATCNTTTAGTGAACGTCCAGCATTTAGNAAAAANCCTAATCCTAAGAANGAAAANAATATCTCTGCACCAATTACACCTCGCCATGCAAATGCCCAACCTTGTTTAAAGCCAGAAATCATGTATGGAAATGCTGCAGGTATCAAAACTGAGATAATTAATTGACTTCCCTTTGCACCCATGTTTCGGGCAGCCTCAATAAAATGAGGATCAATNTTTTTGACACCAGTGTATGTATTGATTGTAACTGCAAAAATTGCACCTATTGCAGTAACAAAAATTATTCCNCCNTCTGTTAATCCAAACCAGAGTATTGCAAGNGGCACCCANGCAATTGAAGGAATNGATTGTAATCCTAAAACCAGAGAACCAACTGTTTGATTAACTACCTCTATTCTTGCCATAAAAATTCCCAAAACTACACCACCNGNAATTGCAATTGCCAATCCTATTGACAATCGCCACATACTAGTTACAATTCCATAAAATAAACTNCCATCAGATGCACCATATACCAAATCTTCTGCTACCTCAAANGGNGATGGNAAAATATTTTCAGGCCAAACTCCAGACATGGCAACAATTTGCCAGACGGCAACAANTCCAATATAAAATGCAATTCTATGAGGGGTAAAATTTTTTGCCATAATTACTCCTCTTTACTTTTNTTTACCTCAGGTCTAAGTTCAGCTAAAAGATCTTGTTGGAATTTCAGTAANGATNCATCTTCCGTTACTCTAGGTCGGGGAGAATTATTTTCAACTTCTTTTTTAATGATTGATGGTCGATTACTAAATACTGCAACTTTTGTTCCAAGAACTGCAGCTTCTGCAACATTATGAGTTACAAACAAAATTGTTTTTTTTGTTTTTTCCCAAATTAGTTGCATCTCTACTAATAANAAATCACGAGTTTGTGCATCAAGTGCTGCAAATGGTTCATCCATTAANAATACATCAGGATCCATNACAAGAGCTCTTGCAATAGCTACACGCTGTTTCATTCCAGTTGAAAGCTGATAAGTATACGAATCTGCAAATTTTGTCAGTTGCATCATATCCAAATATCTATGAGATATCTTTGCACGTTCNTCTTTTGGAATTCCTGCCATCTTCAATCCAAATTCAACATTATCTTGAACCTTTAACCAAGGAAACAAAGCACCTTCTTGAAAGACCATTATTCTTTCAGGCCCAGTTTCAGTAACNGGATGACCATCAAACAAGATTTGTCCATCATCAGGTTTTTCTAAACCTGCAACTATGCGTAAAAATGTCGATTTGCCACATCCAGATGGGCCTATCAAACAAACAAAATCACCAGATTCAACTTTTAGATTAANACCNCCTAATGCTNTTAGCTTGTGAGAATCATGACTAAAATATTTTATAATATTTTTAGCCTCTAGTTTNGTCATCTAAGTTCCTCCANATCTAAAGAATTTGTATCAAAGTAGTAAAAAATTTCAGACAAATCATATCCATTTCTTCCAAGATATCCAAGGTCATTAGCCTTTTCAGCAAAAGANAAAANAGAATCAGATTTAGGATCATCAGTTATTTGAAGATNNGATAAGGCAATATCTACAACATTGTCAGACAANGATTGGCCCAAATGAGAATCAAGGAAATCATTGAATATNTTTCGAGTTTCTTCAGGATTTTCATTTATCCATATCATTGTTTCATGATGTGCATTTAAGAAATTAAGAATTATTATTTTATTTTTTTTAATGTANTCTACATTTCCAATTAAAAGAACAGATGCAAATTCTTTATCAGGCCAAAGTTCNTCTTCATTGAATAATCGTTTTCCATCAAGTTCAGTTTCTAGAATCGTTGCCCAAGGTTCTGCAACCCATGCACCATCAATATCACCCTTTACAAACAATGTGTAAATATCAGGATTTGAAATATTATAAACAACTACAGAGCCACCTTTTTCAGCAGGCTTTAACTCATTTTCAGATAAATAATGTCGCAATGAAACATCTTGAGTATTTCCAATTTGTGGAGCAGCTATTTTTTTTCCCACAAAATCAGAAACAGAATTTATTTCAGAATTNGGATGAACAATAAAACTTGCACCACCNCTAGCAGCACCAGCAAGAANACGGATATTATGATTTTCAGAATTCAAAAATCCATTAATTGCAGGNCCAGGTCCAACATATGCAATATCAATAGAATTTGCAAATAGTGATTCTATTACTTGTGGNCCNCTATCAAAAATTCGGGTTTCAATTTTAATTTCATCTCCAATTTNTTCTTCAAAAAATCCAGCCTCCATGCCCACTATAGGGATTGCATGNCCAATATTTGGAAAATATGCAATTCGGAGTTTTTTNTCATGAACGGTGTCAGNAGAACTAAGAGCAATTCCAAGAATAGATAACAATNCAATTCCAACCACACTTGCAAAGAATANCGAACGGATTTTCATAAAACAGCGTTATATTTGTNGGTTAAATAATCATCGAATTTTAGCTCAAGCTAGTAAGAAGTTTTTTNGAGAAAAAAATCAAATTCCAGCCCATCACAAAAGATAAATTCCAAAATACAACGAAAAGAATGTTTTATGACTCAAAAAGGAATTCTTGCATTTTCNGGNGGACTAGATACATCAGTTGTTGTAAAATATTTACAAGATGAACATGACATGGATGTCATTACAGTAACAGTAGATGTTGGACAATGTGACGATACTAAAAAAATTGCNGNAAAAGCAAAAAAATTAGGAGTNAAAAAACATTACAACATTGATGCAAGAAAAGAATTTGTCAAAGATTACATTTTTCCATCAATTAAAGCCAATGCTCTTTATCAGAAAAAATATTGTCTTGCTACAGCTCTTGCAAGACCACTAATTGCAGAAAAAGTATTAGAGATTGCAAAAAAAGAAAAAGTNACATCGTTAGCACATGGATGTTCAGGTAAAGGAAATGATCAAGTACGTTTTGATATTACATTACGTTCTGGTTCTGATCTTCCAATCATTGCTCCAATTCGAGATAAAAATTTAGACAGAGTAACTGAATTAAAATTTGCAAAAAAACATGGAATTGAAATTGATTCTGTTGCAAAAAAATTTAGTATTGATCAAAATTTGTGGGGACGTGCAATTGAAGGAGGAGTGTTAGAAGATCCATATAATGAACCACCTGATGATGCATTTATTTGGATTAAAACAAAAAATTTGCCTGATAAACCTACATACTTGGAAATTGAATTCCAAAAAGGAATTCCAATTAAAGTTGATGATAAATCAATGGATTCTCAAAAATTAATTGAATACATTAACAAAAAAGCAGGAAATGCAGGTGTTGGAATTGTTGATCATATTGAAGACAGAGTTGTCGGAATAAAATCTCGTGAAGTATATGAAACTCCAGCAGCAACATGTCTAATTGAAGCACATTCAGATTTAGAGAAAATGGTTCACACAAAACATGAAAACAAATTCAAATCCATTATAGATGATGAGTGGGCATATTTGGTTTATTCAGGATTATGGCAAGATCCATTAAAAACTAATTTGGATGGATTTATCGAGGCATCACAAAAACAAGTATCAGGAACTGTAAAACTCAAAATGTACAAAGGAAGTCTAAGGGTAGTTGGAAGAAAATCAAAAAATTCATTGTATAGTCATGAAATTGCCACATACGGTACAGATTCTACATTTGATCAAAGATTAGCCAAAGGTTTCGTAGAATTATGGGGAATGCAGTCAACAGAAGCTAATAAATTACAAAAGAAAAGGTCATCAAAAACATGAACTGTCCAGAATGTGATGCAACTCTAAACATCCCAGACGATGCCTCTGTTGGAGAAATAGTCTCCTGTCCTGATTGCGGTGCCGACTTTGAAATTTCAAAAAAAGATGGATCAAATGTCGAACTTAAACAAGCAGAAACTGTAGGCGAAGACTGGGGAGAGTAATGTCAAAAGTTTGTATTGTGTTTGACCGTCTAAGGTCAGAAGAGAAAATGCTTCAGAAAGAAGCATCAAATCTTGGGCACGATGCATTGATGTTAGATGCAAAAATCACCCAAATCAACACAGATAGTAAAAAAGAAGATCTTAACTTAGGCGATGTGGTCCTAGAACGATGTGTTAGTTATTTTAGAGGTCTTCACTTTACTGCTAGCCTAGAATTTCTAGATATTCCTGTTTTAAACAAATTTGAGGTAGCAAATATCTGTGGAAATAAAATGTTCATGACTTTGCTTTTGAAAAAGAATAACATTCCAACTCCAAAAACATATTTTTCATTTTCAGGTGAGAGTGCAGCAGAAAATTTAGAAAAAGTTGGGTTCCCACTAGTGATTAAACCAGTTATTGGTAGTTGGGGCAGAGGAGTCATGCCAATCAAAGATAAAGATACTATGGAAGCAATTTTCGAGATTCGAGATATTACAGATAGTCCACACGACAGAATTTACTACTTACAAGAGTTAATCAATAGACCACCAAGAGATATTCGAGTAATTACAGTAGGGGATGAGCCTATTGCAGCAATGTACAGAAAATCATCAGGTGGATTTAAAACGAATATCGCACTTGGAGCAGATCCCGAACTTTGTGAGATCACAAAAGAAATGGAAGATTTAGCAGTGAAAGCATCAAAAGCCATGGGAGGCGGGATTTTAGGAATTGATCTAATGGAAGATGATAAACGAGGTTTAGTAGTTCATGAAGTGAATAATACAGTAGAATTCAAAGGATTAGCAAGAGTTGCACAGCGAAATATTCCAAAAGAAATGATTGAATTTGCGCTAAATTACGCTAGGAAATAAATTATACTCCTTTTCGAAGAGACATATTATGAAAGTAGGTGTTGTCGGCGCATCAGGTTATGTAGGAGGAGAGACATTACGTCTTCTCGTAAATCATCCAGATGTTGAAATCTCTATGGTAACATCTAGACAACACGTAGGAGAATATTTACACAGAGTACAACCAAGTTTGAAAGGTTTTACCGATCTAACTTTCTCAGAAATGGATTATGATAAATTAACAGACAAATGTGATCTAGTGTTTACAGCAGTACCACATGGAACTGCAACAGAAATTGTTAAAGCACTTTATGATAGAGGAGTCAAAATTATTGATTTAAGTGCAGATTATAGATTACATAATCAAGAAGCATATGACAAATGGTACGGATGGGAACACCCACATCCAGATTATTTAGAAAAATCAGTTTTTGGAGTTCCAGAATTACATAGAGAAGAAATTAAGAAATCACAACTAGTTTCTTGTCCTGGATGTATGGCAGTAACATCAATGTTAGCATTAGCACCATTAATTCGAAATGACATTATTGATACTGAACACATCATTGTAGATTCAAAAATTGGTTCATCTGGTGCAGGTTCAGGTTCAGGAACTGCACATGCAATGAGAGCAGGAGTTATCAGACCATACAAACCTGCAAAACATAGACACACTGGCGAAATAGAACAAGAGCTCAGTGAGATTGCAGGGAAGAAAATCAAGGTTTCAATGAGTCCACATGCAGTAGATGTTGTTCGTGGAATTTTATGTACAAATCACACATTCATGAAAAAAGATATCGATGAAAAAGAATTATGGAAATTATATAGACAAACTTATGGAGATGAAAGATTTGTGAGATTAATTAGAGATAAAAAAGGATTATACAAATTCCCTGATCCTAAATTCTTAGTAGGTTCAAACTTTTGTGATATTGGATTTGATTTAGATGAAGATAACAATAGATTGATTGCATTATCTGCATCAGATAATTTAATGAAAGGTGCAGCCGGTTCAGCCATTCAAAACATGAATGTGATGTGTGGTTTTGATGAAATGGATGGACTAAGATACACCCCACTTACTCCGGTTTAGAAATGATCACAATCAAAATTGGTGGAAGTGTTGTGGATGACTTACATCCATCAACAATTTTAGATATTAAAAAAATTGCAGAATCAGAAGGTGTGATTTTAGTTCATGGTGGCGGTAAAGAGGTTACTAAAGTTTGTAAACAACTTGGAAAAGAACCAAAGTTTGTAACATCACCAAGTGGAATCAAAAGTAGGTATACCGACAAAGAAACAGCTGAGATTTTTACAATGGTAATGTCAGGTAGAATAAATAAAACAATTGTTCAAATGCTCCAAAAAAATGGCATTAATGCAATTGGACTCTCAGGAGTGGATGCCAAAATAATAGAAGCAGATAGAAAAAAGAGATTGCTCATAGTAAATGAAAAAGGTAGAAAACAAGCAATTGATGGAGGATATACTGGAAAAATTAAAGCAGTTAATTCAGAATTCATAAAATCACTCTTAGAAAAAGGACTAACTCCAGTAATTTCACCAATTGCCATTAGCGAAGAATCAGAATTTCTTAATGTTGATGGAGATAGAGCTGCAGCATATGTGGCAGGAAAGGTTGGATGTGATAAAGTATTATTCATTACAAATGTAGACGGACTCTTAATGGACGACAAACTTGTTCCAAAACTAACACTTGTAGAAGCTAAAGAGATTAGACCAAAGATAGGACCAGGAATGGAGAAGAAAATTTTAGCATCTACTGAAGCATTAGATATGGGAGTTAAAGAAGCATTGATTGCAAATGGTCAAAAAGAAAATCCAGTATCTTGTGCAGTTGCACATGATAATTGTACGGTGATTGAACATGAGTGAAGATCAATTCATGGGGAATCTCTATCAGAGATTTCCAGTTACAGTTGAAAGGGGAGTAGGAGCTCATGTTTGGGACATAGATGGAAAAGAATACATCGATTGTATGGGAGGATATGGTGTTGCATTAGTTGGTCATCAAAACAAAAGAGTTAACGATGCAATAAAAAATCAAATTGATAAAATCATAACTGTACATAGTTCTCTATACAATAAAACAAGAGAAGAATTTTTGAAGACACTTATTGGTTTAGCTCCTAAAAAACTAACACAAGTTCATCTAAACAACAGTGGTGCAGAAGCAATAGAAGCTGCAATGAAGTTTGCAAGAAAGTTTACAGGTAAAAAAGGAATGATTGCCATGAAAGGATCATATCATGGAAAATCATTTGGATCTTTATCATTAACATTTAATCCAAAATACAGAAAAGCATTTGCACCATTAGTGGAAAAAGTTTCTTTTGCATCATATGGAGACATTGAATCACTTCGTTCAGTAATAGACGAAGATACTGCTTTTGTTATTTTAGAACCAATTCAAGGAGAAAGTGGAATTATTGTTGCACCAGATGGATTTTTACAAGAAGTTAGAAAATTGTGTGATGAGAAAGGAATTCTTTTAATTTTTGACGAAATACAAGCTGGTTTAGGTAGAACAGGACGATTATGGGCATGTGATCATTGGAATACTGCGCCGGATATTTTGTGTCTAGCAAAAGGAATTGCTGGAGGAGTTCCAATGGGAGCAACACTTGTTCGTCCAGATATTTTAGCTGCAATCAATAAAGGAGAACACTCTTCAACATTTGGAGGAAACCCAATTTCTTGTGCAGCAGGTACTGCAGCACTCAAGGCACTGACTGAAGATGGACTAATTGAAAATTCTGAAAAAATGGGTAAGAAATTCAAAGAAGGATTAGAAGAATTAAAAGAAAAACATACAATGATTAGAGAAATTAGAGGAAAAGGTCTCATGATAGGTATAGAAATGAAGTTTGAAGTAAGAGACATTCTAATGGGATTGATAAAGAAAGGAGTGTTAATGTTATACTCTGGAAGAAATATTTTAAGAATTCTTCCACCACTAGTAATTTCAGAAGAAGATGTAACAAAAGTTTTACATGCTCTAGATTCGATACTAACTGAAGAGGAACAAAAAAGAAATGCACAAGGATAACATAGATCAAAAAATTATCGAGTACCTAAAAGAAAATTCTAGAGAATCATTTGTAGATATTGGAAAAAAATTAAAACTTTCTGAATCAGCAGTTAGACGACGAGTTAAAAACTTAGTTGGAAGCGGAACAATCAAAAAATTTACTTTAGAAATGGGAGAAGAGAATGCCACAAGTGCAATAGTTTTAGTGTCAGTAGATTCTGCTACAGATACATCAAAAGTTTCTCTTAAACTTGCAAAATTAAACGGTGTTAAAACAGTATATGAGATAACAGGTCAATATGACATTACAACAATAATCAGCGCACAAAATATTTCAGATATCAACAACAGTATTGATGCATTGAGAAAAATTACAGGGGTTGTAGATACAAATACTGTAATTATTTTGAGAAAAATCATCTAAAAACGACATTCGATAAATAATTAAAAATTAAAACTAGTTTAGGATCAATTTTTTTTATTTCCAACGATGTTAGTTCGAATATGTTTATATCATCAATTTTNGTTAACGAATATAGCAATGAAGGATCCGAATCACTATGCAAACTTTTACAATGCATATGACAAAAACCCAAAGAAAATCAGAGTATTAGATAGTACTTTAAGAGAAGGAGAACAGCATCCAGGTGTTTCATTTACAAACAAACAGAGAATTCAGATTGCATGGATGTTAGATTATTTTGGNGTAGATCAAATTGAAATTTCACCAGTAGTNTCAAATGATCATAAAGAAGCAACAAAAACAATCATCAANCAGGGATTAAATGCAGATATTGTTTCTCATGGACGAGCTCTCAAACAAGACATAGATNTTTCATTAGATTGNGATGCAAAATGGTGTGCAGCATATTTAGGAATTTCAGATATTCATCTTAAAGANAAATTACGTATTACAAGAGAAGAAGCACTCAACAGAGCNGTGGAAACTGTAGAGTATGCAAAATCACATGGACTTAAAATCAGATTTACAGTTGAAGATGGNAGNAGAGCAGAACCAGAATTTCTGTTAAAAGTTTGTAAAGCAATTGAAGAAGCAGGAGTGGATAGAATTAGTCTTCCAGATACAGTAGGGATTTTACGTCCAATTGGAATGTATAATTTTGTCAAAAAAGTNAGCAACATNNTAGATGTNCCATTAGATGCACATGTTCACAATGATATTGGATTTGCAGTTGCAAATGCATTTTCAGCATGTGATGCAGGAGTTGATCANATTCACACAACTATTGATGGTATTGGTGAAAGAACAGGAATTCCACCTCTTGCAGAAGTTGCAGTGGCATTAACATATCTATACAAATCACCAAANGANTTTAGATTAGACATGTTGTTAGATCTTTCTAGATTAATTGAAGAATATACAACAATCAAACCATATGATTCAAAACCTATTGTAGGATCTTCNGCATACAAACACAANGCAGGAACACATCTTGCTGCAATTCTCAAAAATCCTGCAGCATATGAGCCCATTCCACCNAGAGCAGTAGGAAATAGAAGAAGNATAGTATTTGGNGAATTAGCTGGAAAAACAGGTGCAGCCTATTTGATGTCATTATTAGGNCTTGAAAAGAACGATGAAAGTGCAAAAGCAGTTGCAGCCGGATTAAAAGGTCTNAGAATGGGCGATCTTATAGANATTCCACTNGAAGATAGACTTGAAAAAAAGATAAATGATGATAAATAAAGAGGAGATATGAGGAACAANTATGGCNAAATGTGAAGAATGTGACGCAACTATTTCAATTCCAAGTGATGCACTTGAAGGAGAAATTGTTACATGTCCAGAATGCGGTGCAAGTTTTGAATTAGCAAAAGGTTCAGATGGTTTCGATCTCAAGCCTGCCCAAACGGTTGGCGAGGATTGGGGACAGTGAGTCCAGACGTTACTATTCTTTACGATACTATCCGTTGGGAAGAAAAAGCTCTGCTAGAAGCAGGTAAAAAAAATAATATCAACATACAGATGGTTGATTGTAAAAAATTAGCATTAAACTTAGAAAAAAAACCAGANGATTATGGNGTAGTTATTCAAAGATGNGTGAGTTATTACAGAAATTTACATTCAACTGCAGCTCTTGAAGGACTTGGAGTTAAAGTGATTAATTGTTTGAATACNGGNGTTTTTGCAGGAAATAAATTATTCACACATATGTTACTNAAAAAATTNGGAGTGCCAACACCTGATGCTACNGTAGCTTTTTCAAAAGANGCAGCTTTAGAAGCATTGCAAACTGAAGGATTTCCTAAAGTGATTAAACCAACAGTTGGTAGTTGGGGCAGATTAATTTCAAAAATAAATGATGTTGATTCAGCAGAAGGNATTATTGAAAGTAGAGAAANCATGTATCCAATTTATCAAATTCATTATCTTGAAGAATTTGTAAAAAGNCCACCAAGAGATATCAGAGCAATAATGGTAGGTGAAAAAATTGTTGCTGCAATTTATAGAATTTCAAAACATTGGAAAACAAANATGGCACTTGGNGGAATTGCAGAACCATGTAAAGTAACTCAAGAGATGGAAGAGATGTGTATTAAAGCAAAGAANGCAGTTCAAGGAGATATTGTAGGAGTGGATTTNATGGAAAGTGATGAAAAAGGACTAGTAGTNCACGAAGTAAACAATACAACAGAATACAAAAACACAGTTAGAGTATGTGATGTAGACATTCCTTCATTGATGCTTGATTATGCAGTAAAGGTAGACAAGTGANAAATGGACACTCATTTTACAGTAACANCAAGATTTGCAGTAAAGATGTTAGAAAAAGCACTTAGACTGTACACNCCATCATTAAGCGAAAAACCAATGGCAGAATTTTTGGCNGATAAATGTGATGATTTAGGATTTGAAGATATTCAAATTGATGANGTAGGAAATGTTATTGCCACAAAAGGTTCAGGNTCACCAAAAATTATGTTATGNGGTCACATGGATGTTGTTCCAGGAAAAGTAAAGGTTAGAAGAGAAGGAGATTCACTTTATGGACGNGGGGCATCAGATGCAAAAGCTCCANTAATGGCAATGTTATTTGCAGCAGCTTCAATTCAAAATAATAATGGAACANTAATTTTTGTAGGAGCAGTAGANGAAGAAGGAAATGCAATTGGGATTAAAAACATTGTAAAAAAAGAATTAGATGTAGANTATGCAGTTTTTGGAGAACCAAGTGGGATTAAACAAGTAACAATAGCGTACAAAGGAAGATTAGCAATTAATCTTAAAATCAGTGTAGAAGATAGTTCTCATGCAAGTGCACCATGGCTTTCAAAAAATGCAATTCAAGAAGCATCTATTTTTGCAAATGAGCTTAAAGAAGGATTAGAGAAAGGTCAAGAAGAAAGAACCAAAGGAATGCTTCTAACGGCAACAACGACTGAAATCAAAGGAGGTACAAGTCACAATGTTACTCCAAAAGAATGTGAAACAACTTTTGATATTAGAATCCCAGTAGATATGAATTGTAAATCCATTGAACAAAAAATTGCNACNCTTGTTAAAGATATTGCAGNNAAAAGAAAGGTAGAAGCATTTTATTCAATTCTTGATGAAACAGAACCATTTGAAGCAGNCCACAATTCTCCATTAGTTAGAGCATTTACACTTGGAGTAATGGAAGCTGAGCAGTCAAGACCAACCCTAATTAGAAAAACAGGTACAGGAGACATGAATGTATTAGGCAATCAATGGAATNTTCCTGTCGTCACATACGGTCCAGGAGATCCTCATGAAGCACATACAATTGATGAAAAAGTTTCANTTGATGAATATCTTAGAGGTATTGAAGTNCTCAAGAANACTCTACAGCATTTAAAAAGACTTCATGACAAAAAANTGCAATAATGCTGTGGTTTATNGGTTTAGGTATTTCAGGATTCAAGTCAATACCTAATGAAGCATTAGATGTATTATCAAAAGNAGATATTGTTTATCTNGAACAATTTACAAGTCCAATTGGAAAATCAGATTTAACTAAAATTAAAAANGCCACGAAAGGTGAATTCAAACCAGCAAAAAGATGGTTGGTAGAAGATGGAAAAGAAATTTTAGNAAATTCAAAGAAAAAGAAGGTAGCTCTCCTATCATATGGGGATCCATATATCGCAACAACCCANATTGAATTAAGAACTAGAGCNATTGAAGAAAAAATTAAAACATTTTCAATCCATGCAGCATCNTCACTTACTTCAATGATTGGCGAATGTGGATTACATTTCTACAAAGTTGGAAGAATTGCAACAATAATGAGTGAAATGAAATCACTNACAACACCATACTATGTAATTTANAAAAATATNATAGAAGGAAATCANACTGTACTTCTTTTAGAATATAATCAGGACAAAGATTTTTTCTTAGAACCTAATAATGCACTAAAAGGNCTAATAGAAACAGAAGAAGGNCAAAAAAGGAATGTAATAAGCACATCCACNTATGCTATNATTGCATCAAGGATTGGATTTAAGGATCAAACAATTATTTCAGGTAAAATATCTAGTTTGAAAAAGAAAGATTTTGGAAAACCTCCACATACAATAATNATTCCAGGTNGAATGCATTTTACAGAATCAGATGCGCTNAAGATATTTGGTCAATGTATTGATGAACCATTTGATAATTCTGAAAAAACGAAAAAAATTTCAAAACAAATGATGGAAAAATATGTTCCAATGGTTAGNGAAGCATTAGAAGAAATANAGCCACACTACAAAGATCAGAAAGAATATCAAGTAATTTTAGAAAATGCTGAACTATACATTCAAGATGCAGAGAAATTTTTNGAGGATGGTCAAGATGAAGTTGCAATATTGAGTATTGGGTATGCTGATGGACTTGTTGATGCATTAAGATTGGCAAAAGGTCTTGACCCAAAAATGTAATGTTTAGNAATGAATTAAAGAGAGGGTCTCAAAATAGAAAAAATATTGGAACAAATTGAAAAAATAATTCTTTCTAGAATTTTCGTATGTCAAATAGATAAAAAACCAGTAATCAAATCAATCAAAGAAAAAAGTATGATTTCNGAGGANGTCATCAATTCAAAAATTGATGAAATGATCAATAATCAATTAGTAAATGATGANAGATGTACACTTAGTNAAAAAGGAAGGAATTCNCTACACGTAGTATTAGCAGGAGGAGTTTTTGACATCATCCATCCAGGTCACATATCTACACTAAATGCAGCCAAAGCATTAGGAGATGTNTTAGTTGTTGTTGTAGCNACAGATAACACAGCAGTGAAAATGAAGAAGAAAAATCCATTACATTCTCAAGAACAAAGAAAAGAGCTAGTAGATTCACTNGTAATGGTAGATCTTTGTTTANTTGGTCANGAAGANGATATTTTCAAGACNGTGAATAATGTAAGACCACAGACCATAGTATTAGGATATGATCAANCTCATCAAGAGAAATTNATCACTGAAGGATGTAATAGAATCAANNTAGATGCAAAAGTTGCAAGATTAAAATCNCCAGTTCCAAAAAGTTCCAGTTCAGATATCAAAAAAGAGTANGGGGATTCAATTCACGGNATTTAGGAATTAATTAAAATTTTAAGAGAAATTTTTGCNCCTTCTTTTAATTTTGCAGTTTTTCTTAAACATGTTTTTGAGATTAATTCAACAACAGAATTATCATGATGTGTCCTCTCAAGTAAGATCAAATTACAACTAATNGAATTATTTAATTTTGCNGGAAAACATTTCACCCAACCATAGGTTCGCTTACCATCTGAAAAACTCTTTATTTTAATTCCATTCAAAGACACAAATTGTTTAATTGCTTCCTGNTGTTTTTTTTGATCTATTCNAACNTTTAGAGTACCAGGAAATGGAACATATCCTATTTTAGATTTGAATTGAGTTGTATACCCTTTTAATCCCATATAGTATGCACCTTCACCCATTCCAGAAATCAAGGTACCATTTATCTCAACATGNGATGGAAAAGAATTCAAACTTTTTTGGAGGATTGTNGAGAGTTTTATCATTTCAGAAAAACCCTTATCAGTAATTTTAATTGAAATTTTTCTTCCACTAATTATTCGTTCAACGAATTGATTTTGTTCTAATTCAAGAAGATGTTTAGATGCAGCTTGTTGTGATTTTTTTATATTTTTACCAAGTGAAGAAGTAGTAATTGTGACATAGTTGTATTTTGCTCCTTTAGATAACAAATAAGAGAGAGTTAAGATGTGCTGAATTTTTAATTCAGTCATCAAAAATCCTAAGATACACCCAAGTCACTGAATGTTTTCAATGTTACACCATTATCNTTAGATAATTTTGCAACTCTATGGCCAATTACACATTCNACGCCTGCNTTTTTAGCACCTTCTAAAAGTCTTTGAGTNATTATNCCATCTAAGATGAGATATTTTATTCCAGACTGTGATGATANTTTACTTACAACTTCACTGATTGGAACTTTGAAAATTTCATTTTTACTTTCATCTAATGCAACAGCCTCAAGAGTTTCATTGAGATTTGGGAAAATCTTTGATGCTANATCTGAAATTNGTTTATCGTCTTCACTTTTCAATNTTGGTTCAGGTTTTCCATTTTTAATTTCATCAGCAATTGGTCTTAGAATTTCATCAACTCTTTGAGGAGTTAATTCTTCTACTTCAACACCAGAATCTGCTTGTAGTTCATAGTCAAGTGTAACAANAGATTTGAGTTCTTTAAGAATAAATCCACCTGCNCTNTCACCATCAAGGAACGCAACAACTGAATCTTTTNNATTACATAATTCCTTAATAGACTCATCAATTTTTGCACCTTCAATTGCNAATACATTATCATATCCAGATCTTAGAAGATTAATTACATCTGCTCTTCCTTCAACTAGAATTACCCATTTGGAATCAAATACACCAGAACTACATGTTAGTTTTGATGGACCATATGTAGATAATTTTCCAGTATCNCCTTGATGTACATCATTTAACATACTTTCTCCTTCACTGACAGTTTTTGTTGCCCATTTTTGCTTGATTTCTTTTGCACGTTTTACAATATCNTCTTTCTTTGCAGCTCGAACATCATCAATTGCTTCCAACTTGAAAGCACAATCAAATGGNCCCACCTTGTCAATNCTCTCAATACCTGCAGCAATTAATGCACATGTATCGATATCAGTACTCATTGGAATTAANGCNTCGCCATTAGTAGTGTTTGAAGTAGACTTTGCATTAACTTCAATACGACCTACTTTAGAAACTCGTTGCAGTTCATTTAGATTCATCTCNGGGCCTAACAGTCCTTCTGTTTGNCCAAAGATTGCACCGATTATATCTGCTCTTTCAACGAGTCCATCGACTTCATAGGAAAGTTTAACGTGATATTTGACAATTCCTGTTTGAGGCATAAACTAATCATCTCCTGTATTTTCATAATTTCNATACCTCTCCTCGATATATGAGGGTATCGCCAAAAGGCTCTNTGAGAAAANAAAATTANAAAAAANATCANANANAATGAATNAAAAACTAAAAATGAAAAATAATNACAGTTGNTTATTCAGTATTAAATGAATGACCACATGAACATGATTTGGTTACATTTGGATTATTGATTTTAAATCCAGAACCCATCAAACTTTCAATATAGTCTACATTTGCACCTTGCAAATGGTCAACACTATAACTATCAACTAGGAGTTTTACCCCATTTTCTTCCATGACAAGATCATCTTCTTCTGGTGCTTTTTCAAAGCCCATACCATAGGATAGACCAGAACAGCCTCCACCTTGAACATATACTCTAAGGTATTCAGGAGATTCTGCTTCTTCTTTCATGAACTCTTGGATTTTCTCAGCTGCTTTTGCAGTAACTGTGATCATCTTTTGTGTTTGTTCAGTTGCCATAATAANNAAAAAAGCCGAATCAAATTATAATAAGCTTTTCACACTCNACCAATTAGGAATTAAAGAAATTTACATCAATTTATCNTNATTTCAANTGNTTNGAAAGATATTTCACGATACCGCTAGAAGTGACAATTCCAACAACCTNNTCATCATCAATTACAGGTAATGTTCTNACTTTTCTGGAAGACATTAAATNAAATNCANTCTGTAAATCAGAAGTAGANTNAATAGAAATTAGAGGAGAAGACATTACTCGTCNGACAGGNGTGTCAAGNGGATAAGANTGAGCAGTTATTTTAATTGCAAAATCTCTATCAGTAATAATTCCAATTGGANAACCATTTTCTAAAACCATCACNGCNCCAACATCAGCTCTTTCCATCATTTTTGCAGCATCAGTAGCTGGGATTGANGAATCAACACTTACAAAAGAATCACTCATAATTTTTTCAATCTTGATTTTCTCCATAGANTANTCTAAATTCATACA
>PBZV01000036.1:0-5503 GCA_002730325.1 Nitrososphaerota archaeon | reverse complement strand
TNGGTAAAAGGGATATTTCAAATAATTACTGAATTTCAATCNTGATAATCATGNTCATCAAAATCAGANCCCAATGGNGCAGATANAATTACNGTGTGATCAGTTGTTTGNAATTTNAAATCCATATCNGGTAAAAAGTTTCTAAAAACCTGAGTTAGTAATTGTTCAGTAAAAACAGACCATTTCATNCCCAAATCATGTTGAATCAAAAATGTATGNATATCACCTTCAATTCTATGATCAGACTTCATACCAGATGCTTGCATGTAATCTTCTAATGTTTCAAGACATCGTTTAATGTCATAACCTCCTTTGATGAACATGACAGTGTCTTTAATCATAGGAAAGATCAAATTAATTACTTCATCAATATCTTTTCCATCTAATTCATCACCCAAAGATTGTAAGATTCCTTTTGGAACAGGAACCATTCCAATTTTGTCAGAAAATCTATCCCATTCAATATATTTTTCTAGAATTTGTTTAACTAGAACATTTTGAGAAATACTTTTTTGTGCAGCCTCAGTTTCTAATTCATTAATTAATTTTTCAGGAAGTCTATAGGTAATACTTCTAGTAGGGTATTTTTTTTGAGTATGCATTTGCCTTTTTGTAGTCAACTTTTCATTCATGTTCCAAATCCAATGAATATAAGTTAATTATCAAATCAGGCACTGAGGTTAGGCTCAACTTCAATTGTTGTGTTATTTAGATCACATTTAATGGAAATTGCTTTCACTTTACTTTTGTACAGAAAGAACTTTTTTCCATCAGAATTAATTGATCCTGAAATTGCAAGTAATTTTGCATCAAAGAGAGTTTGTAATCGTCTATAGACTGTACTTATAGGAATTTTTTCATCTTTTGACAAGGCCATAGCAGATTTTGGTGATTCAATTGTACTATGGAGAATATGTTTACAATATTTGTCAGCAAGTACTTGTAAAATAATTTGCTTTCTATCATCCTCCATTATTTTTCTTGTTTGAATTAATTCTTGCATGTAAAAAAATTGAAAAAATAAGATATAATAGATGAGTTTGCAGTGCAAGACAAAAATAATAAAATAAGTAGGAATTGGAAATAGCTATTTCTTTGACTTGTTAACAAATGCAGTCATTCGTTCTTCTCTATCAGGATGTGTAAAGCAGTTTCTCCAAGCAAGTAGTTCAACTGCAAGGCCAGTATCAAGATCTGCATTTCGTCCTTTATTGATTGCAACTTTTGACATCTGAACACCCATAGTAGAGTTTCTAGCAATTTGTTGTGCCATTTTCAAAGCTTCTTCTTGTAATGATGCAAGAGGAACTACTTGATTTACAAGTCCAATTTCTTTTGCTTCATCAGCTTTGACCATCTTACCAGTATAGACAAGTTCTTTTGCCTTTGCTATTCCCACAATTCTCATCAATCTTTGTGTTCCACCCCATCCAGGAGGAATTCCAATTGTTACTTCTGGTTGACCCATTCTAGCTGTATCTGCAGCTATTCTGATATCACAAGACATTGCAAGTTCACAACCACCACCCAAAGCAAATCCATTTACGGCTGCAATAGTAGGTTGTTTTACTAATTCAACAGTTGAAGTGACAAGTTGGCCAGTTTGTGCATACGCAACTGACTCATCTGCAGAGATTTTTGACATATATTCAATATCAGCTCCTGCAGAAAATGCCTTTTCGCCTTCACCAGTCAAAATGATTACTTTGACATCATCATTATGATTTAGTGCTTCAAAAGTTTTGATTAGTTCTTTTGCAACATCTGTATTCATGGCATTGAGTTTGTCAGGTCTATTGATTTTGACAGTACAAATGCCATCAGAAGTAGATGTGGTAACTAGTGACATAATATTTTTCCGAGTTATACGAGAATTAAATGTTCTCTATTTTCCGCGTACTTTGCCCCATTGAGCTAATGCAGATGCTGCTGCAACCCAAGTTCGAAGGTCACTGTAAACTGGAACATTATGTGCCTCAATTAATTTAATCATTTTTTCAGTATATGGGCCACCATTTCCACCAGCCAAAATTGGTTTAATTCCTTTTTTGGATAACTCATCTAGATAACCAATAATTGTTTCTTCAAGTGGATCGTCTTGGAAAACAAACCATGGCATAGCAATATCAACATTTTTTTCGTTTATGAATTGTTCAATGACGAATTTATAATCATCTGCAGTTGCACCACCACCAACATCTGCTGGATTGCCATTATGAATTGGTACAGTGGGTGGGAAATGTTCCTTAATTTTTTTGATTGTCTTAGGAGATAATTTTCCTATTGCAAGACCTAATTTTTCTAATTGATCAATTCCACCAATCATTGGGCCAGCTCCATTACTAGTCATAGCAACACGATTACCATTTGCATGAGGTTGCCATGCTAGTGCCTTTAAGACACCAACTAATTCTTGATAACTATCAACGGAAATAATTCCTGCTTGTTTGAATGCACCCATAATCATTGCATTTGAGCCTCCAAGGGAACCAGTATGAGATGCTGCTTGTTTTGCACCTGCAGCAGTTCTTCCACTCTTCCAAATTACGATTGGTTTCTTTGTTTGTTTCATTACACGTTTAGCAGTATTGATGAATTTTCTGCCATCACCAAATCCTTCAACATACAATCCAATTACTTTAGTTTGAGGATCATTTGCAGCATACCAAATCATATCTGCTTCATCAACATCAGAACGGTTACCAAAACTAATCATTTTTGATAAACCAAATACATCTGCACTTTCTAACATACTAATTCCCATAGTTCCACTTTGTGAGAAAAATGCAACATTTCCTAATTTTGAACGAACCATTCTTTCTTGTCCTTGGAATGCACAGTCAAGACGATTTGCAGCATTGAACATGCCAATACAGTTTGGACCAACCACACGAATTTTGTGTTTTAAGGATAATTCTTTAACTTCAGCTTCCATTGCAGCTCTATCACCGCCAAGTTCTTTACCGCCACCTGAAACAATTACAACATTGTGAATTCCTTTCTCAGCACATGTCTTCATAATAGGTCCACAGAATGCAAGATCAATACAGACAACAACCAGATCAACCTTTTCATCTATTGCGTCTAAGGAAGGATAACATTTGATTCCTAAAATAGATTCTTGTTTAGGATTAATTGGAAATACTTTACCTTTGTAATCTTGTTTTCCAAGTGCATCTAAAACTGAATTACCAATCTTTCCAGGGGTTGCAGATGCACCAACTAGTGCAACAGATTTTGGAGTAAAGAATGACTCCATAGATGTAATGTTTGGTTTTGCTTTTGAGATGGAATTAATTTTTAATTCATTATTTAGAATAATTTTTGCATCAACTACAAAATGTGATTTGGGATAAACAATTACAGGGTTAAAGTCAATACTGTTAATGTAATTGGCATTTTCTACACCTAATTTTCCAATGTCAACTAACATTTTTGCTGCCATGTTAAGATCAATTGGTTCACTTCCTCTGAAACCTTTGAGAAGTTTGGAACCTTTGAGTTCGTTTAACATAGATTTTGCATCAGAGGTAGTAATTGGAAGCATTCTAAATGCAACATCCTTGAAGACTTCAGTCATTACACCTCCCATTCCAGCCATAATCATTGGGCCAAATTGTGGATCATTTTGAATACCTACAATTAATTCAACACCTTTTGGAACCATCTTTTCAAGAAGGATTCCTTTTACGTCAACACCTTTCTTTTTAGAAAGTCTACCATACATGTCAGTGAATGTCTTTTTTACATCAGCAATATTGTCAATTCCAACTTTAACTCCACCAACATCAGTCTTGTGTAAAATTTGTGGAGATACTACTTTCATTACTAAAGGAAAGCCAATTTTCTTTGCTTGTTTTGCTGCATCTTCTACAGAAGTAGCTAGTGCATAAGGTGGAACTTTTACTCCGTAAGATTTGAGAATAGATTTAGATAATTCTTCGGTAATTACTTTATGATCGGTTTGGATAGTTTCTTCAAAAATTTTATTTACAGCGACCATCGTTCGATCGATGAAATCAAAACTCAATATATTAAACTTTGGTCAAAGATTGAATGATGATTTGAAATTCTTGTAAAAAATTTCCATGTTTGATTTTACGGTCATAATATTATCATTAATTTCTGAACGAATTTTTTGAGGATCTATGTAAGGGATTTGTTGTAATTTTTCTTCAGTATTATCAAGCCACAAATTTACCATTTCTTCATTTACTTCCAAATGAAATTGCAATCCAACTGCACTTTTGTACTGAAATGCTTGATTTAGATAATTCTCAGATGAGACTAATCTTGTAGCACCTTCAGGTAAATCAAAGGTATCACCATGCCAATGAAATACAGAAAATGGGTTATTCAAACCTGAAAAAAGAGATGAATTATTTTCGACTTTCAAATCATGATAAAATCCAATCTCATTTTTTGGACCAGAGTAAACAGATGCACCAAAAGTTTTAGCAATTAATTGAGAACCAAGGCAAATTCCAAGAACAGGTATATTTTTTTCAACAGTGTTTTTGATTAATTTTTGTTCTGCTTGAAGATAATCAAAATCATCATTAGCACTTTCAGGTGCACCCAATATTACAACTAGTGAAAAATCTTTGTCAGGTAATTCTTCATATTTTGCATTCACAGATGTAATGTGGAATCCATCATATGTTAGAAGTTCACCAAGATAACCAGACCCTTCTATTCTAGTATTTTGGATGAGTAATACATCAGACAATAAAATGTATCATGAGTGGGGATTAATATATTAAAAATTATGATTAGTTTGATTCAAAGAATTTTTTTAGTTTTTTGGAATTAATTACCGCCTCATACCATTTAACGATATTAAAACAATTATTCAAATTAGCAAATAAGTTAATTAAGCGAGACTGAATGTGTTCATTATAATGTCTGAAATTTGCTTTGAATGTAAAAATAAAGTAGAAGAACATTCTGCAGAACAAATGAAAAATTGTCTTTCAAAAATGTCTGATTCACTTGAGTCTGTTAAAAATGTTCAATCACAATTACGAGAAATTACAGAAGAAGAGGCACTAGACCAATTTGTAAATACAAAAAGTGGCGAAGCTAGTAGAATGGGTTCAAAATAGAAAAGTAAGTCTCAAGTATCTTAATTTCAATTTTCTCAGTTCAAAAACAATTCAAAAAGTAGACAGTCTTAACTAATTCAGAAACAATATTGAATTGTGGTTTCAAAATTTGTTATTCTTGGAATGATTGTTGGACTAGGACTCATCATGTATTCGATTACAATGGCAGGAGAAGATACTGTAGATTATTCAGAAGTAATAGTTGTACCAGCACAAGGTTCTGGATCTCCAGGATGTGAAGCAGTAACCAATGGTTGTTTCATTCCAGGAACTGCAACAGTAGATCTTGGTGGAGTAGTAATATTCTCAAACACTGATTCTGCAGCACACACATTCTCAGCAGGAACTGCAGATGATGGTCCAACTGGCGAATTTGATACATCAATGGTAATGGCAGG
>PBZV01000035.1 GCA_002730325.1 Nitrososphaerota archaeon | reverse complement strand
TCAGAATTCAAAATAACATAGACACTATGATTACAAGCGTTAATGAAATTTCATCTATTTCAAAAGATAATTCTGCATATCATACAGGAATGTTAGATGTCAATGATAGAGCATTATTATTAAAAATCAACATTATGGATGCAACACCATACATGTACGTTAGTCCTGCAAATATGATGCTAAGTGCAATCTGGGTTGCAGTATTAATTGGAATCTTTATTGTATTGAAAAGAAAGAAAGAACAACTCCAAAGAGAAGATGAAATAGGAATCTAAGAAATATTTAGATCTTTTCTAATTTCATCTACTGCTCGAATTCCATAAATATCTCTAATTTGTTTCACTCTTACTGATTCTTTTAACATATCTCGTCCTATGGCATTTGTAAGAATTGAATATACGTCACTAAATCTAATCTCCCACTTGTCTGCACAATCTAAAATTTTACTAATTGCCCATTGTCTGACTTCTTGTGGCAGTGGAATTTTTTCACCTGACTCAATTGAAATTCTATCAAATAAATTTACAATCTCTGCAGTTTGCGTCGCCATTTTTTCAAGTTCTTTTGAGTCACCATATTTTGATTCAGTATTCATTCTGATATTTGATTGAAATTCTGATAGTTTCAATAATGCCATCATTTCTTTTGATGAATCACTTGTTACTTTGTTTGTAACATTTTTGACTGATTGAACTTCTTCAAATAATTTTTCCGATTTTTTGTGAAATTCTATGACTGATGCATCTTGTCTTTTTAAAATATCTGAAACTGAAGATATTTTTTGTTCAATAATGTTTGTTTTATCAAAGACGTTTTGCTTAAAACTTGAAACTTCTTGTTGAACTGATTTTAGTCCTTCTCCAACAAATGCATTCGAATCTGCTCTTTGAGATAATGTTTTCATATCCGTTTCCATTTTATCTATTTTTCCTGATATGTCTCTGATAGATTCTAGGCTCAGATTGTCTACTGAATTAACTTGAGATGTTATGGTGCCAAATTGTTGTTTAAGCCCATCAATTACCCCTCCCAACGAATCAATTTTTGATGCTTTTTCTGAAACTGCATCAATTGCAACTTTAATTGCGTCCAGTTCTGAATTGATATTTGAAGAACTTGATACCCCTTCGGTAATTTTTCCAAGTTCTTGTTTGAGGCTTTCAATAATTTGAGAACTTGAATCAATTTTTGATGCTTTTTCTGAAATCTTTTCTACATTGATTTTTAGTTTGTCCATTTCTGAACCCATTTCTAAAAATGATTCTGTTTTGCCCGAGACATTTCTAAGATCATCTCGTACTTCATCAATTCTCTGAGCAATTTTGATGATCATCTGAGAATTATTTTTAATTGAACTCATACTATCTTCGACTTTTTGTGAGATGTTTTGGGTTTTTGATGATTTTTGTAACTCTGAAATTTCTTCTTGGAGCTTTGTTGTTTGATTATTAATTTTGTCTACTAAATTAGATTGTGTTCTGACTTGATTTAATCCTGCGTATAGTTTTTGTGTATCCTCTTCAATAATGTTAATTTGTTTTGATTGTTTTTGAATATGTTCTAATGTTGATGTTAGTGAATCTATCATATTTTTCATTGAAATCAATACTTTTTGGTTTTCTCCAAAAATCTTTGACATTGATTTTATCTCTTTTTGTAATGTTTTGTTAGAATCTGATACTGATGCAACTTTTTTTAATACTGCTGATGGACTTGGTTCTTTTTTTACAACTTTTTTTACAACGTTTTTTGTTACTTTTTTTATAACTTTTTTTGCTTTTGTTTTCTTATTTTTAGTAGCCATATGAATTAGAATTGTAATTTAATGATAAAAAAGTTCGGTCTAAAATAAAAAATGTAAAGGGTTACTTGTTTACAACAATTGGTTCATGAAGTAACTCGTGGAAGGTTTTCTCAGCTAACCCATTAACTGTCTCGATAAAACCTCTTGTACAAAATTCACATTGAATCATATAGTACGGTATAGTACCGTACTATTAAAAATTAGGTGATTACACTGTAACCAATTATACAGTCAGGTACCCCAGGTCATATTTCTTCATTTTTTCAGTTGACCTAATCATCATTCTGCATTGAGATTATGATTATTGGAAATAAAGAGGTTAAAGATTTTCAAATTTGTTTGAGCCTGATTTTTTCTCATTTTTTTATTTTTGTTAGAATCATGCGAAATCATTTTTAAAGAAATTTGTTTAATCAAATTATGCAAAATTTTTTACTGCAGATAAATCCCGATGGGATCCAAGATTCGCTCAATAATACTATGAGTAGTCTAATTGAACAAATTACCCCTGAACTACCGCATACTAGTTTTATCACCGATTTGGCCTTTATCATGATTATTGGGGCCATTATTACTCTGGCTTTTTTTAAAATCAAACAACCCTTGATTATTGGTTATCTTTTTGCAGGAATGTTAATTGGACCATTATCTCCTTTATGGTCATGGATTTTACCTGAAAGTGGTACTCCTTCTGATGTTATAGATGGGGTGGGGATTTTATCTGATATTTCGGCATTGAATCTTTTTGCGGAGATTGGTGTAATCTTACTTCTTTTTGTCATTGGAATTGAATTTCCATATGCCAAAATCAAAAGTATTGGTCGTGTTGCAATAGGTGTTGG
The DNA here is from genome assembly GCA_002730325.1 of Nitrososphaerota archaeon. Taxonomy (GTDB): domain Archaea; phylum Thermoproteota; class Nitrososphaeria; order Nitrososphaerales; family Nitrosopumilaceae; genus Nitrosopumilus. The sequence continues at coordinate 12,193 of PBZV01000035.1, read as the reverse complement.
AACTATTGGTTTGTTTTCCACCTTAGGTGTTTTATTCTACACATCTACTGCACTTGGTCTTCAATTTATGGATGCGTTATTCATATCAGCTGCATTATCTATTTCTAGTACTGCAATAATTGTGAAAATTTTAGAAGATACGGGAAAAATCAAAAAAGAATCATCTATTCTTGTTTTGGGTGTTTTGATTGTAGAAGACGTAATTGCGGTAATTTTGATTTCTTCACTACAATCTATTGCTTTAGTTGGAACCATTTCTGTTGAATCTGTTGTTGTTGTTATTCTAGTTGCCACTGGTCTTATTGTTGGAACTTTTACAATTGGAATTCGTGTGATTCCTCCTTTAATCGATAGAGTTGCATCAGCTGAACATCGTGAAATTTTACTTCTTAGTGTTCTTGGTCTTTGTTTTGGATATGCTTTACTTGCAAACATTGTAGGCTTATCTGTTGCAATTGGTGCATTTTTAGCAGGCGTTTTAGTTGCTGATTCAAAATCTGCAGAAGTTGCAAAATTATTATCTAGTCCAATTAAAGACATGTTTGTAGCAATTTTCTTTATTTCAGTTGGTGCTTTGATGGATGTTTCACAACTTGAAAATTATATTTTTATAGCTATTGCATTAATTGCAGTTGCCATTGGAATGAAGTTTGGTGGAAATATGATTGGCAACTTGATATTTAGACAAAAACGTGTTAAATCATTACGTTCTGCATTTACTCTTGCTGCCCCAAGAGGTGAATTCTCTATTGTAATAATTAAGACTGGAGTTGATATTGGTGCTGTTAGCTCATTCCTGTTCCCTTTAGTTGGTATCATTTCTATTGTTACTGCATTTATTTCCCCTTTCTTGGTAAAATCTGGTGATCATGTCATCGCTTCATTAAAGGATAAAGAAAATGTCTGATGAATTACAAAAAATGTTAGACAGTGTTCATGATGGAATTACAACTTTTGATTTTGAAGGAAAAGAAACTCCTTGTATACTAATTGAAGAAGAAAAATATGGTCTAATTCGAGCAAAAATTGAAGGGCAATCATTTTCTGTTAATACTGATCTTAACATACTTCAAGATGGATTGGGAAATGTTTTTGTNGAAATTGTNTTGACATTTTCAATAGGNAATATNTCTGAAAAGTTTCTTGTTAATGCAAAAACTGATTTAAAATTCTTTGAAGTTCTTGCAAACACATCNATGCTTGTAGTTAATTCCCCTGAATCTAGNTATGGACAAGATAATGTAATTGCAATCCANTTACCNCGTCCTGAAAAAGCATATGATGCACTAGAAATCATAAAATCTGGACTAATTCTGAAAAATCAATAGATGGTGCAGTTACCGGGATTTGAACCCGGGTCACGTACTTGGCAAGCACGAGTACTAACCAGACTGTACTATAACTGCAACAATCCTACNGGGTGAATTTGGATATTAAACTGTTTTTAACTATTTTANCNAAGNTATCTTATGGATGAANTGTTACTGGGGAAAATCCAACAAAAAATTCAAGATACAATTTCTAANAAAGATGACATTAAACAANTAATTNTGACCCTTTCTACAATNGATAACTCAAAATCATTTGCAATGGGTATTGTTGTNGGCAGGATCTANAATTCNTTTTATTACCAGTCCAAAAGAATNCTAAACCGTGAACCCACAAAAAAAGAATTTGAAGAATTTNTAGAATTTNTAAAACTAAAAAAATCTGATTTAGAAAATTTATGGTGATGATTTATTCCAATCAATAANTTTGATTGTTGGTGTTCCTGGTAATTTTACACATGCTCCATGTANTGCTTTTCTTGCTGCATTAAGATGNTCCTCNCCATTTACGTAAAGTTCCATGATACATTGACCTTGTTTGACTCTGGCACCTAGACTAGTAGCTTTACCCCATGCTCTTCTCATTCCTTCTGAGATTCTGTCTGCACCTGCTGTTGCAATCTGTTTATTTTCACGAAGTAAATTATGAGGATAAATTCGAAGTCTAGAATAATAACCTGNTTCNCCTGTAGTTTTTTCTAGTGTTTTATTTGCTGCTANTCTAGTTGANTCAATTGCCATATGTCTAATCTGNATTTTTTCNTTTAGTAATAATTGAACACAGTATTGATATGTCCCTCTTTTACCNCCTTGAAATTTTGCAATTTTGATCTGTGGTTTACCTTTGATGTANTCTTTTCTGGTAAAGANTTGACCTTTTCCNNCTCTNTAATTAGCACCATGCATGATATCCTCAAACCAAAATGCCCATATTTTAACGGTTACTCGTANTTTACTCGTATTTTCCAATGCTTATATGGAAATCTTTCGATTTTCATTTCAGAATGGATGAAACTCCTTTAGTTCATGGTGAGATGANGTCAGATCAAACTTGNATCTCTGATAAGAAAATGATCCATGAATTAGAACANAAGGGGTATGGNGAANTGGAAAAAGAACAATTATTTCTAAAATCATTTGAGACTCTCTATCTGTTATATTCTAAAAAATTGATTNTAAAGAAAGGAAAAAAACAGATTGATTTTGATTTTTTTATGAATATCTGTCACAAAACNAATTCTGATGTATTGACTCAATTTTTGATTTATCGTGATCTTCGAAANCGTGGATATGTTGTNAAAGATGGATTTGGATTTGGTTCTGATTTTAGAGTNTATGANCGAGGTCACTTTGGAGAAAAAGGTGCNAAATTTCTTATCTTTGGTCTAATTGAGGGACAGCAAGAAAAGATGGGGGCNTTACAAAAAAAGATCCAAGACATAACTCAAATGGGAAAAGAACCAATTATTGCAGTTATTGAGCGNNGAGGTGAAGTAATTTATTATAAAATTAACAAAATGAATTTCTATGAAAATAAATCTAGATTAGATAANTCATTTTCTTTCTAGTTTTTTGAAATCCAATCTGATGAATATTTTAAAAGATTTTTTTCTTCTGCTTCNATAAAATCATACACTTCTACATATTTTGTTTTNTTTTCCCATAACTCTTCAAAATCTTTTACTTTCCTTTCAACTCTNGATTTATCGTTCCATGATGTAAACACATCNACTGATTCAAAGTCTCTTGTTTGGGTGGAAAATGATTCTTTAGATGTTCCNGTAAATGCAACTNCNTGATCTTCANTATCTCTGAATATTCCNATTCTTTCTGAAAATGAATCAGCTATTTGCTCAGAATTTGGCACTGCTATTTTNAGTTCAATTTGTCCATTATTNACAATATCTTGTAATTTCTGAATNTTTGAATCTTTGATAAATCGACCATCAAATGTTTTTGTGTATNTTTGAGAAAATAATTTTGNAANTAAATTCAAATCTGNAGTTTTGAATCTATGACCTGTCACCATTNTAATTNTTGCTTTTCCTCCNACAAAATTTTCAAATGCCATTGCAATTGTAGCTAGTGTTTGAATTGAAAGAAAATCTACACATCTGTCATATTCTATACATTGACCAAAACAAGGGATGAAGAATTCTGCAACTATGTCATTTTTGTCTGAACGATATTCTTCTTTTAATTCAATTTCTTTTAAACCCAATATTGCATCTTTGTAATTTTATTATTTAAAGTCATAATCTTACATTTTTTGATATTTTATTTACTCTCGAAATTCTTATGGTGCTCCCATCGGGATTTGAACCCGAGTCTTTGGCTTGAGAAGCCAAAATGCTTAACCGGACTACACTATAGGAGCTTGATGAAAAACACTCCTCGTCTCAATTTAAAGGAAATGTTTTCACTTTACATGAATTTGTAAATTTTTATGACTTGATTTCTTTATAGAAAATCTAATTCTATGAAATCTAATGGATTTGAAAAAAATCATTGAAGAACAAAAAATGTCTGATTTTCCAATTGGTCTAGGTGGTTGTAGACTTTCTGAAAATCATTTTGATTCATGTGGATTTGATATGGTAGTTTTTGATGGAAAATCTGATTCTGATAAAATAATTCAATTCAATAATGAATTTGTATTAATTCATCATGCAACTTTTTCAGAAACTCAATCAAAAAAACTCCTTCAATATGATAACCTGCAAATTGTTCAGGATGATTCTTGGGATTTACGAATGTTTCTCTCAAAAATCAAAGAAAAACGTAATTCTTTATTTACTGATCTGGCAAAAAATTCTTTGATTGAATCTCTATTTTGTTGTCAAAAAACTAGAGATGCGATAGATACTTCTGACGTGTTTGCGTCTTGTTGGCAAAAATGTGCTTCATATTATTTAGCAGACGCAATTCTATCTTTGAATCATCAAAGATTGAGTCCTTCACATAATCTTGACTTACTTAGAAAATTAGAAAAAAGTTTGATTAATGAAAATATCTCAGTAATTGAACAAACAGTTGGAATTCAGAGAACCACTCCTGTTTTACTTAAACGCATGCTAAAATCTACAATTGGATTTTCTGATTTAATTGAACAAAATAACAATTCAAAAACAATTCAACAAAAATATGATTTTTTTGTTAAAAATTCAATGTTGTCTGATTGTTATTTTTACTTGGGTTATGTAAACAAGGAAAACTTTGTAAAAATTAAGAATACTTTGAATAGACAACAAGATCTTTTTCATATTTTAAAAATTGCTTTTGATATTGATGCTGATTCTAATTTATTATTACAACAAGCTGCTCTCATACAAAAGTCATGTAATGATTTACTTGTACTTTTAAGAAAATAGCCTCCAATTTGTGATACTAACCTTTTAAACTAGTAATTCTTGTTCTATGTTATGTCAGACGCAGCATGTGGTTGTGCAGCACAAGCAGAGAATAGTACTGAATGTGATTGTGCAATGCAAGGTGAATGTTACTGTGATGCTACTTGTAAATGTTCACAGGATGTTTGTAAAAACGCAGAACATTAAGTAATTACTTACTTATTTTTTCTTTTTTTATTCTTCGTCTTCCTCGAATCCCCAAGATTTTACTAATTCTTTTTGAAACTTATCTGCCTGTTTTTCATCTAATGCAAATCCACAATTCTTATGCGTTGGAACTACTGCCATCCCATCAAGCTTAAACTCTACTTCAAACAAGTGAACTTTTGGGCATTCGCACATTTCTAAAATTTTAATAAATTTTCCTCTATATTTGCTTATTTGAATTCTATTTTATTACTAAATCATCTTATTTTATAAAATATGAATAACGTTTAACTATCCGTTTTGCTAATTTTTTTCAGATTTGAAAGCAATAATTTTTGTAGTTCCGCTTATTCTCACATTATTCTTAGGATCTTTATTTTTCCCTCCATCTTTTGCCCAATATGGTTCATCAGGCGGTGTTGATGTAGATGGATCATGGTACGTTGGTGAGGGGCTCAAACATGGGGATTTCTTTTCATATTCATTGTGTCATGTAGATTACAAGGAATGTACTCCGTTTGAACTAGACATGTGGATCAAAGGTGATGTCCAGAGTGGAAGTGAAACAAAGTGGTTGGCAGAAGTTGTTGTTTATGATGGCAATAAACGAATTGTTGGTGAAATGGAATTAGGAAAAATTGCTCCAGAGCCAACTGGTGGTAGTGAAGAATTAGGTGTTTATCGAGGTGCATTCAAGTCTTCAGTTGCATGGCTATCTGCATTTGCNACATCTGATGACCGAGCAGGTGGAAAAGGACCAAAAGAATTCTCTNNAGTATCTTGGGGTAAAATTGGAAATATTGGTGGTGAACAAGTGATGCCATCTGGAATTGAAACAATTTCAATTANATCTGGAACTTGGGANACTGTNCTGGTTTCATGGAAGACTGGTGGGNCTACAAGTGAAGTTTGGGTTGTTGATGGTTTTCCATTTCCGATAAAAGCNTCAACTTTAACACATGTTTCTGAAGGAATTCCTCCACCTGAATACAAATTTGAATTATTAGATTATAAAGAATATGTNCAACAAAGTCCATTTGAGGGAATCACNTCNACTNCTGATGAATTTTTANCTCAAGGCTGTGACACAAATNTNGAAAAAAGTACTGCTATAAAGAAACCTACAACCAACTATCAATANCAAGTGTATGTGTTTTATGGTCCTGAAGATCCAGTGCAAGGATGTGAGATGCAGTTAATCATTAAATTTATCAGTAAATATGATGACACTGAATTTTTGAATCAAGTTCAATATGATTTTCTAGTAGTNGATGATAATTTGACTCCTCTAAGATCAATTGCCCAAGAAGAAAATNNACCCTTTTTGTATTCTCCATCGGGACTAGCAACTCTTGANATAATTGTAAAAGAAGAACCTGGTGATGTACATTATGTAATTTGGATTTATGGTCTTGCTCCTNNAGGAATTGTTCCCTCTGGNNCTGCCGATTACTTAGAAATTGTGGTTCCTGTATTTGCTGGTGATGGAGACTCTACCTCTACACCTACACCTACACAAAATATTCCTGCATGGATAAAGAACAACGCAGGATGGTGGGCAGATGGTGCAATTGATGATAACTCATTTGTTCAGGGAATTCAATTTTTAATTAAAGAAGGAATAATGAGTATTTCTTAATGAAATTTGTACATTCAAATTATTAATACAATACAAAAAGTNTGATTGNTTATGGTAGGTCTATTCAAANATCCAAAACGTCGTCTCAAAAAGTTANTCAGAGATGGAGAATATGATNTGGCTATTGAATTTGGGAAAAGTTTAGAGTCCCAATATTCTGANGATCCTGATTTTATGTTCATTATGGGAAGTGTTTTTTANATTTTAGAAGAATCNGAAAGAGCATTACNTTATTTTGAAAAATCTTTTCAACTCAATGACTCTGATGTTGAAACACTNANTCTCAAAACTAATGTNCATTTATCTNTGGNACAAAAAGATGATGCAATAGACTGTTGTTATAGAATTCTAAAGTTACANCCAAAAAATTCTGAGGCAAAAGAATTGTTAGAAAAACTTGAAAAAATTTAATTTTTTTTAACTGTTAGTNTTTTTTGATTACATATGCATTTTCTATGAGCCAATCACAGAATGNTGTTACTTTATCATCAATGTCTGTCCAAATGTGAAGTGAATGAGGNAGAATGTCAATTTTCCANTTTTTTGTATGTANNCTTACCCCTTCTTTATCATCATTCATGTAAGCATCTTGTGTTTCTACATCCCCGAGAATTTCTTTTGCTTTCTGTTTGATNATTTCTCTATCTATTGAGAANTTTCTTAAATCGTGATCAATAATNAAACTCAAATCTCTTTTTCCATACATTTCAAATTCATCAATTTTCCCTACTCCTGGAAAATTTACNATTAATTTGATNTTGTATCTTCTTCCCACTTCTTTTCCNATCTCTACAATTTTAGCATACCCTGCTGTAGGATTCTTTTTTAATAGAAATTTGATTTGTGCCAAGTCTCTTTTTAATTGAACTTGCAAATCATTTGTTAATTCAGAAAACATCANTATTATTTTGAAATNAGATTCCTATTATAACCATTAATTTTTTTTAAGATTNGTTTTTTTAGAACTTTGATTTACTTGTAATATGGCAATGCCTATGGATTATGATGGGATGCGAACTGATGATGCATCATTAAGAACNGATAACGTGAATGACTATAAGCGAACATGTATTGATTTNATTGAAGATATTTCTCATGATTATGAAGCNTGGGTNGATTATTACAAATTACNTGANGATGAAGANAANCGAAGACGTGCCGGAATCCATGCTACTATTACTAGAACNAATGANTGGNTNGCNAANGTNGCACAATCTATCAAGGCCGTAGATGTTATTATGAATGATGGAATTCAAAAAATGGCTGAATCTACTGCTGGCAAACCTCTTGAAATTGGGGTTTTTGTAAATCAAAAATCTGGATACACTGAAACAAAACCTGGAATTATTGATGTGGTTGTTAAAGGACATCCTAGAAAAAATCGAAAAATGAAACTTGGTTATCATTTCAAAGATGATAGATTTAGAATTGAATCTACATGTGGCGCATATTTGGAAGAAACTAATTTACCTACTGGCGACTTCGATGATTTAGTTCTTCATCTTAAACTTCATGCAGAAAATGCAAAACCTCGTGATGTAATTTCATTTACTGTTACTCTTAGTGAATTTGAAAATGATGTGGAAATTGATAAACGCGGTGTTTCCACTGTGGTTCATTTAGTTTAATCTAATTAGATATAATCTGCAAACAAGTATAATCCAATTAATGTCATACCTAATGCTGCAAAACCTAATTTTACAATAAACACTTTTGATTTACTTAGTTGGGGAATAATTTTTTCTAAATTCATTTTAAATCTACTAGTATTCTTTTTGTTCCTCTATTAATGGTAATGTAAGCTTGTTTTGGTTTAGGAATAACTTGTTCAGCTTTTTCTAAATATTTTCTTTGAGTTCCTCTGGTTGATGAAATGGCTGTTTTTTTCTTTTTTTTAAAAAAAATATGATCCTTTGTTTTTTCTTGAAATTCTTTAAATTTATCTCCTGCCCAATTAACACTAATCTCTTCATCTGTGATTTTTTTACCTGTTCCTCTTTTTGTAATTAATAATAAACTCATTTTCTTTGCTCTTATCACATTGTCCAGTAAGTCATAATTACAGGTGGGATTGAAATTATTCCTGCTATGACTGGAATTTTTAGGTAGTCTTTTTTAGTCAATTTTGAAGATTTAATTTTCTCAAATGATAATTTCATTTAGATTACCTCTTCGCCTTCATTTCCTGAATTAATGTCAATTGCACGTAACATTTGTGAAATGAAAATTTTACCTTCTCTACCATATTTTTTGATAATCTCTACTGTTTTTTCTTCTTTTGATTCTGGAATTACAACCATTAATCTGTATTTGTCTGCAAAGTGGGGAACAAAAATTTCCATACCTTTTGATGAATGTATTTCAGCTGCAGTTTTTGCACCTCTTCCTCTAACTTTAACAACAGTTAGTCCTCCAACTCCAATTTCTTTTAGTCCTTCACTGATATTCATTACATCATTTTCTGCAAGTATGATTTCAAGTTTTAACATAATTAATTTTATTTGTTAAAGTAAATAATAATTTAGAAATTGTATGTCTATTGATTATCATTGATAATCAAATTGGATAACTGTTAAATGCAAAAACTCGATTTCATTATAATTATGATAGATACTGGTGATACTGCATGGATGTTAATAGCCGGATGTTTAGTATTGCTAATGATCCCTGCACTTGGTTTGTTTGAATCAGGTTTATTGAGAAAGAAAAACACAGTTTCAATTTTTATGCAAATATTTTTTGGAATGTCATTACTTAGTGTAATGTGGTTTGTTTTCGGATTTAGTCTATCATTTGGTCCTTCTACAACTGGTGTTATAGGGAACCTTGATTGGGCATTTTTGAAAGGTATTCCTTGGGATGCGCCTTTAGAACAATATGCACCAAGTATACCTGGAGTACTCTTTGTTAAATTCCAGTTAATGTTTGCATGTATTACTCCGTTATTACTAACTGGAACAATTGCTGAAAGAATGAAATTTAGTTCCTTTATCATATTCATATCTGCATGGTCAATGCTCATCTACTACCCAATCGTTAACATGGTTTGGGGTGGTGGCTGGTTAGCACAATTAGGTGTTGTTGACTTTGCTGGTGGTATTGTTATTCACACAACTGTGGGAATGGCTGCACTGGCTGCTGCACTTGTACTTGGAAAAAGACGAGGCTTTGGTCCCGCAATTAACATTCCACACAGCATACCTCTAGCCGTACTAGGTTCTTCCTTATTGTGGTTAGGTTGGTTTGGATTTAATGCCGGTAGTGCACTTGCCTCTGGTGGTGTAGCCGGAAATACTGTTATTGTCACTCACTTGGCATCTTCTGTATCTGCATTAATTTGGGCAGGATTGTCATGGATGCGTACTGGAAAACCATCAATTGTTGCTACCATTAATGGTGCAATTGCTGGACTTGCCGGAATTACTCCTGCATCTGGATACATTAGTGTAGAACACTCATTTGTTCTTGCAATTGCAATTGGTGTGTTATCCTACGGTGGTGTTATCTTAATTAGAGATAAATTAAAAATTGATGATGTCCTTGATGTAAGTTCTGTTCACGGAATTGCAGGAATTGTAGGTGCATTGGGAATTGGTATCTTTGCAAGTACTTTGATTAATCCTTCAGGTGTTGATGGTTTGTTATATGGTAACTATGATCAAATTTGGATTCAAGCCGTTGGTATTGGTGTAGCTGCTGCTATGGGCTTTGGTGGTACTTGGGTTTTGTTACAATTAATTAAACATCTTATTGGAATTCGTGTTGAACCTGAAGAGGAAGACATTGGTTTAGACATCAGTGAACATGCTGAAGCAGCTTATTCTGATGAAGAAGAGTTCAAACTATCTCCAGAAGATTACATGCAAACGTCTAACAAAAAGAAAAATAATTTTTGATGTTGCATGGATGATGAAAAAGATTATGAAGAGAGACCTGAATGGGAATGGCTGAAGAAATAGTAACACAACCAAATTACGAAAAACTTTGTTCAAATATCTTAAATTGTAATGAACATGTTCGTTTTGCAGGATTTGTAAATGATAAGTCTCAAATATTATACAGTGCACAAAGAGATAATCTTGATTCTCTTTTAACAGAAAATGAAATTGGAATGTCTATTCATTATACTTTGGAACGATGGAGAAAGGCACAAAATTTTACATTTCGTTTAGGTAAGGAAAGATTAACTTTCACTGAATATGACAATGTGATATTAGTTACAATCCCATTTAAGGGAAAGTTATTACTCGTAAGTACTGAGCCACGAATTCATTATGATCCAATTATTGAAAAAGTAAATTCTATTTTAACTGACTGGGAGAAATAACAAAGTGGAAAATGGTACCATTAGCTACATCCAATCCTTACGGGAAGATTTAGGAATTTTTCGTGTAACTCCTGATGGTGGGGTTCCTGATTTTAAAGCAGGTCAGTTTTTGACACTCGGATTGCCTTTTGAAAGTAAAATTGTTAATCGTGCCTACTCTATTGCATCTTCTCCTGTTAACAAGAAATTTTTTGAATTTGTAATTAGATGGGTTCGAAGACCCCTTCCTGGACGATTAACTAGTTTGTTGTTTAATGCAAAAATAGGTGATAAAATTAGTTGGGCAAAACCTGCAGGTAATCTTACAATTAATAATACATTACCAAGTGGTGAAAAAGATACAAGACGAATTGTATGTATTGGTGGCGGAACCGGTCTTGCTCCGTTTGTCAGTTTTGCACAGCATCTTCATGATACTAATGATAAAAGAGAGATTGTGGTTTTACATGGCGCAAGTTACGTTGATGAATTAAGTTACAAACAACTTTTGACTGATTTGGAAAATGACAGTATTGACAAAGGTAAGGATAAGTGGAATTTCAAATATCGGGCAGCAATTAGTCGACCTGAAGAATGGACTAATCGTGCATGGAATGGACATAAAGGTAGAATTGAACAATTTTTAAGATCTAATGATGATGGTAAATCTCCACTTGAGGAATTAGTTGGTGAAAAAATTACTAAAGATAATACTATGTTCTATGTTTGTGGTTGGCAAGGAACTATTGATGGAACCATGGATTATCTGAAGAACAAAAATTTTGTAACTGAAAAAAATAAGCGCGATGATGGAAGTTACGAAGTCAAATTCGAATCTTATGGATGATCCGTCTCTTTCAATTGCACTGTATTTGATTATCAAATGATATGCATTTGATTACAAATTACATCATTGTGAAATTAACATTATCTTTAAAACCTGTAAGATTTTCACAAAATTATTGAAAAAGATTGAAGCTATAATTAATCGAAAGAATTACCCTTCAATTCGTGAAAAATTAGATGCTTTAGGCATAGATATTATTGATAAACGAAATTTAGAAGATAGTAGATTTGTAAGTCAATCTAAGGGCTCTAGGGTTGGTGGTTCTGCAGTTCGTTCTACAATGCTTGCAAAAATAGAATTGGCAATGTCTGATAAAGTTGCACGTGAAGTAGTGGATATAATTTCTAAAAATTCTGGTCTTCCAAAATCTATACCAAGTAAAATTTTTGTCTTTGAAATGCAAGAATCCATTGAACTTAATACTCTAAGAGGCGAATCTGAAATAGAATCTGAAATAGAATCTGAAATAGAATCTGAAATAGAATCTGAAATAGAATCTGAAATAGAATCTGAAAT
>PBZV01000034.1 GCA_002730325.1 Nitrososphaerota archaeon | reverse complement strand
TTCCTGAACTGGTTTTTCCTGAACTGGTTTTTCCTGAACTGGTTTTTCCTGAACTGGTTTTTCCTGAACTGGTTTTTCCTGAACTGGTTTTGTTTCTAATTGAGTAGAGAGTTTGTTTAATTTTTCTTCTAATGCAGAATCAATTTCGTCATCAATAAATTCAACTTCAGGTAAATCACCAAGATAATCTAATTTTGCTATATTTTTGTCAATTCTTAAAAAATAATCTCCACCAATTCTAAAAGAATTGAGTTTATTTCCTAATTTCCATGTAGAACCACTTTTGTAAATTGTTACATATGAAAAACCACTTTGTATGTCTGAAGATATATTCAAACGATCAATTTCAATTCCAGGAGTTATTCCTGATTCAGTTTCACTATGTCGTTTAATTATAGAAATTTTATGATCTAAATCATAAGTTACTTCAGAAATAAGGAAATCGGCCCATTTTTTCATTACAAAAACTATTGATAATTTTCCAGTAAATAAGCCATATCAATGAAAAACTACAATTTAGAAGAAAAATGTTTTTGAAATCAAGTAAAATTATTGAAAATAGAATTATAATTGGAATAAAAAAATCATAATTAATGGATATATCAATTGAACCATGGAAAAAATTAGTCATTCATGAAATTATTGAATATCAATTTGATGACTGGGTTAAACAGATTGCATTTAGTACAAAATCGTCAGGAGGGGGAATTCCAACAATGCAATGGACAAATGGCATCGTATTTTCACCAGCAAATTTTCCGACAACAAATGCAACAATTGAAGAGCAACTGAAAGGGGTGTTACATTGGTCATCCGTATCTTTTGCAATTAAAGAAAAATTTGAAAAACAAATTGTCAAAGAAAATGCAACAATAAATCTAGTTGATGTTAGTGTAAATGAAATTTTTAAAGAATTGGCGATGAATTTGAAAGATCGATCAAAATATGCAAATAGTAAATCTGATAAAAGCTAATGAATGTTGAAAAAGCATTAAAAAATTGTGAGATTTATTTAAAACAGATTAAGCAATATGATCCAGATCCATTTTATGTAAATTATTTTTTTGTAAAATATATTGATTCTGTGAAAAAAATATTTGACTTAATTTTTGAAGAAGCAAATAGAGATTTTGGATTATTCATTTCAGAAAATATAACATATGAAAAATTTTTTGAAAAAGCAAAATTAAAAAATGATCTAAAAGCAATTGAATTTTTAAAATGGTACATAGAAAATTTTTCTCAAGAACATCATGAACAATTTCCAAATATAATGAAAAAAATTTGTCAGTTTAAAAATGAATTAGAAAAAATACCTGAAATTAAAATAATGATCAGGACCACAGACAGATACAAAGACGATATATGTCAACAAATTAAAATTAATTTGAGTAATGAAAAACTCCGTTCTAAATCAGAACTAAATATTGAAATAAAAAGACAATTACCGATATTTCTAGAAATTACAAATCACAAGAGAAAATTAAAAAAAGAACCAAAAATAGATGACAATCAAGTAATAGCAACTGCATTTTTAGATATTGAAGATCATAAAGATGTGGAAATTGTATACGTATCTGAAATTTACATACAAGTTATGAAACGACTGATTAAAAATTCAAGAATTAAAATCAAAGAATTAACAACATGGAAATAACTTAATCAGAGAATCCAAAAATAGGATATCCTTTTTTAATCTTAATTATTGGCAGATATGAAAAACCATGTTCAAAACTATTTGAAAATTCAGGATCTAGTCCACGATTTCCTTGATACTTAACAAAATGTTTGTTAGGTTCAGAATCTAGATTTACGTAATTGAAATTATAGTATACTTCATCCATATCTAATGATGTAATGTATCCTAACACCCAAGATTTTTTTCTTGGTAACGCATACAATGTAAGATTTTGTTCATCAGGAAATTCAGGGTCATATGTTAATCGTGCTAAACTTCCTAAATCTTGAACTTGGATTGGATGAAATTGATCAGATATTTCTATAGATTTTTCAGGTAATGATGAAATTTCAGATTCCATATGGATTACAGGTGCATAATGTGAAATATTTTTTGTAGAATCTACAATATTACAAATTTCTTTTCCAGCATTAATCTGATATGAGACATACCTCCCGAATTTTGGCATTGATGTATAAAAAATCAATAATGTGTTTGCTAGAGGTAAACTACTTGAAATTATTCTTGAACCATCAAATTCATGTGAAAAAACTCTTCGGGGATATTCTCTAAATGCACAAACATATCTTGCCAAATCATCAAATCCAGATAATTCAATTAAACATTCATTCTGAGAAATCTCCATTAAAAAATATTAGTCAATCATGTTTTTATTGTTTTAAAAATTTGGAAATTTTTATTTTGAATAATTTTTTCAAAATAATACACTACAAACTAGACAATTCAATAAAAACTTCTAATGAAAGTGAAAATATAAAAAAGAAGTTATTATCTTGTCTCAAAAAATTATTGAGATTTTGGCCACATTGAACTCCAAGTTTCAGTGAATTTTTTCATCATTTCACCATAAGTATTCATCTGTTCCAATCCAGATGAGCTTAGACTCTTTTGCCAATTTTCAATAAATTGTTTGAATGTTGAGGCATTAGAATCATTGAGAGCATTTTGCCAATTTGTACCAAAATCTTTGAAAGAATTCATACCTGCATCAGTCATAGCTTTTTGCCAATTTTCTCCAAATAATTTTAGAGTTTCAGCACTAGATTCTACAGTTGCTTTTTCCCAAACTTCATTAAATTTGGATTGCATTTCATTGCTAGAATTTTGGATTTGATCAAAAAGAGATTTCCAATTTTCAAGAGATTTTGTATATTCTTGCCATAGTGAATCCCATTCATGANTTTTTTCTTGATCAGACATTAACTAAAGACNATTTTCATTATTCTTAAATTGATCTATAAAAAATNACANGNTTATTTTTGACGATTTTCTAATCGTTTTTCCATACGAATTTTACCTTCATCAAACTTNATTCTATCATCATCAGTTTTNAGAGANANTTTAGNTACTTGGATGGGTTTTCCATTTTCNTCAAGAGCCACAAATGTGACAAAAGCAGTTCCAGTTACAGTTCTAATTCCAGTTACAATGTCTTCAGCTTCTACTTTGACTTCAATTTCCATTGATGAATTATGAACATAGTTAATTCTAGCATTTAGTGAAAGAACATTTCCTACAAAAACGGGTTTAAGAAAATTTACNCTATCCATACATACTGTAACTGCATTTGATTGNGAATGTCGTTGTGCAACAATTCCCGCAACCATATCAATATGTTTCAAAATTTCACCACCAAATACATTTCCTGCAGGATTTGCATCTGTAGGAAACATTCTGACAATTACTTCAGCATGAGATTCAGAAGGANNTTTTTCACGAACATGAGAATTATCTGATGACATGATTCTATTTGAAATATTTCTCTAGTTTGATTTTGTCNATTTTTGGAATCTTTGCTAGTTCAAATCCTTCAGGACGTTTAGAAGAAGATCTGGTTGCATCTATGCCAATTTTTGCAGTTTGTAAATTTTTTTGATCACTAGAAGGATCAAGACTGGAACCACGAACNTTTTTGATTATTATCAAATCTTTGTCTGCCTGAAATCTTGTTGCCATNGCATATTCAACNGATTCTGCACTGTTAGGNTCAATATCCTCATCAACAACAGTTACTTGTTTAAGTGAACGNTGTGAATCAAATGTTTTTTGAATTATTTTTTTAGGATCAGATTCACGTTTCTTTTTTATTTGTACAACTGCATGTAACCAATTACATCCACCATTAGTCATTGAAACTTGNTGCGTTTGAGAAAATGATTTTTTTAATTCTCCATTTAATTTTGATTCAATTGGCATTCCCATTAGTAATCTATGTTCAGAATATCCTGATAAAACATCATGNAAAATAGGATTGTTTCTAAAATAGAGATTTTCAAGTTCAAAAATNGGTTGAATTCTTTTATGATCATATGTTTGAAGCATTTCTACCATCCATTCAGGATGTGTTTTATCACGAAGTATTTTNCCTTCCATTACAATTTCAGAACCNGATGGAACATTCAATCCCGAATAAGGAAGTGTTGCCAAAGTAAGTTTTCCACCTAAAAGGGAATTTGCAATNTCGATTTCATCTTTTCCCCATTCTGCCTGATATGCNCCTGCAATTGAAATTGCAGGATGAACACCAACAGTAATTGCNATTTTCAAATCTTCTCCATGATCTTTTGCATCAACAAAACATCGATGTAAATGACGTCCTTCAACCATTCTTATGGAAAAATGAGTTTTGTCAATTGGCATCATTCTATGAAATGAAGAGTTTTGTTTCCCAGTTTCAGGATTTTTTGCGTAGGCAATAGATGATGTNATAAATGGCCCTGATTCTTTTTCAAAATGACTTACTATAGGCATAGAAAAGATGTTNTTAGACTTATTTTCCATGAATTTTCCTGAAGAAATTATTTTTGGGCGTTTTGCTTTTTTAATTGCAGAAATTACTTTTCCATGAATATTATCTTCTGTGCCCCCAACTGCAAGTGCAAATCTTTTCCTAGTCCCCACNAAATTAGCAATTAACCGAAAGTTGCTTTCTTTNATATTTTCAAATAAAACAGCATTTGANCCGTCAACTTTTGCAGTAATACCTGCAATCTCATATTTTGTAGAAACTTTAGTTTTTGTAGTTTTTAGTTCATTNTTCTTTTTAATTTGGGAAATATACTTTCTTAAATCACTCATTCTCAATCAACTCCATTACCTCAGTCATTAAGCCTTTTGCNACAATAGGTTCTAACTCTTTTTGAATAAAAGTTGAAACAAGAGCAACTCCNCTCATTCTAGTACTTATTCGTTCAGCAACAAGTTTTAAAAAAAGACCTTCTGTTCTAGATGGAATNATTGTAGTTGTAATAGGAGTAGGTCCAGTTGCTAATGAGGCAACCAAAGAACCNATTTTATTAGATCCTTCGGTAATAGAAACAAAAAATCCATTCTCAAATTTTTGAATATGTAAAGAAAAANTTCGGNTCTCCAAATGTACCATTTTCTGGAAAAATCCATTTGGAGAGTTCAATAAGCTATGAACAAGTCTTATGCTTTTATTGCTATTGATTCANTTTTNAGGGAAGCATCAACNNCAGGNTTCTTTTTGCAGTTTTTCTCGTGTTTGTCTGNATAAACAAACAGTTTTTCACAGAATTGNCATGCAGTTTTTNCTTTACCTTTTGCTGATAATTTGGACTTGGNNGTTTTAGCTTTTTTGGTTTTAGCTTTTNNTTTGATAGTTNCTTCTTCAACTTCTGATTTGTTATCAGCAATTGCTTGAGCTTCTATAGAATCNGCTTCAACTCTTGCACGTAATTTTGCTTTGTATTTTAGATTACGTGGTTTGGTTCTTAATCTATAACCACAGCATGGACACCAAAGTCCTTCCCANTTGATGAAAATTTCACAAATTTGACATCGACGTTGTCCAGAAGCATATCTTCCGGTTCCAACAGGCTTTTGAGCCTTGTATCTTACACAAATTCCTTTACAAGTCATCTTGGTAAGTGTTATAGAAATCACANCTATATAAGGATGGTTTGCTATAAATTATGAAATTTTGATANAAAACATGAAAATATTTGAAGAAAAATCATGATCATATATNAAAGTTATANAAAAAAGANGNAAATNTTCAATAAATTTATATNACNTCCGAAATTCGGTTTTTTTTTTGAAATAATTANACATATCAATATAGTTGTTCGACAAAAAAATTCAATTTTTTCAAGNAAAATCACNAATTTNTNNCTGTATAATTATTTTAAACATTATTTCAGATCTATGAAAAACAAAAGTAAGGATNACCATTTTCCAACAGAAAATTTTAGCCAGTGATGGAAAGAGGCAAAATATTTTGGCGAAATCCATTACGTTGTGAAATGTATTTTGCAGAAAGCATNTCCCGTTTNCCTCNTTGATTAAAATTTTTAATTTTTAGACTGGTTTTGTGTTCNTCAACAAATTCTAATTCNAATGAAGANCANAAATGAAGATTCAACATNTCTNCTATTTGTGTTGCAATTTCCATATTTCCATCTCCAATTTTTATGATTTTTCTTTTTGCTCTTAAACCACCTAAAACTCCAATAATATGAAAAACTAATTTTTCAACGGATGAATCAAACGAATTCTCAATTTCTTTTCCATAATAAAAAATAGACAATCCAATTCTTTGTCCAGGATCAATACCCATAATCAAAATTTCTTCTTCAAAATCTAGATTTAGTTTTTGCATCATCAGACCTCTAAGTACAGTTGGGTGATACTCAAAAATGTCTTCATGAAGTATTGGGATTTCACATGTTTTTGGAGATTCCTTCATAGTAGTAAGAATAAGATTTCCAGAATACTCTAAAATTTCTTCAGGAAGAATAGAATCAAAAGGTAATTTGAGGGCCTTTAGATAACTAGAAAATTTGTAATAATGTCTACCATAAACGGTTGCAATTCCAATACGAGAATTAAGTAATGGATCCACACTTTGTAAAATTAAAAATATGATTTATGATTATGCTTTCAAAACAGTTGATACAACATATTTTACTGCGTCATCAAAATTAGAATCAATACCAGATTGAATTTCAGACAATTTTGTCTCTCCATCTTGAACAATTTTTGCAGATTCTGCAGTTGCCTTTTCTTTAGATGCATTGATAATTACTTCAGCTTCTTTAGTAGCCATTTCTCTAGTTTTTTCTAACANANTATCAATTTCTGTAANAGCCCTAANTGCAAGTTGTTTTTTCATATCNCCAGATTTGTCANTTAATGAATCCAAATCAGNCTCCAAGCTATTCAAAGATTTGATTATTCCAGTGACTTTAGATTCAGCCATACTACTCATTATACTGATGGCTCGATGAATCCATTACTTAAATCATTCATTTTAAACTAGTTTTNAGGCACAAAATATGGAAAATTGTGAAATTATGCAGAAGTGAGATTTAAAATTGCTTTTGCTAGATCNCCTTTTGCTTCTTCTAAAGCAATTCTNGCCTTTTCTTCATCAACACCAGATTGTAAACTAACTAANTGAATGTCTTCTTCNGAGAATATAGGAACTTCTAGTTCTTTTTCTTCATANCTATCAGCTGTTACTGTAAAAATAGAATTATCTTTTGCTTTCATTTCAGTAACGGAAGGTTTACTGATAATAATCTCTTTTTTGTCAGTNTTTATGATGACCTCTTGAACATTTGAAAGTTCATTCATNTCAAGACCCATTTTATCCATCATTCTTCGCATTTCGCGATTTCCTCCACGCATCATAGCTGTTTTTCCTCATTACGACTTTTTAAACTATCTCTAANCTTAACTGCCACACCTNGATTAAAATCAGAAATCATCTCACAAGATAAAACAGCCNTACCAACTGCAATTACTTTATTTTTGAATANNACAGGAGTATCNCCAGATATTTGCACNTTTTTTCCACATTTTNTCACATGTTTACAAAACACTGATCTTCCTTCCATTACAAACGGAGCAGCNTCTTGATTAATGTGAATACAATTTTCCTTGAAAGATTTACTTTTTAGTANTATTTGAGCAAAATNNGTACTAATTGCCANTCCTCCATCAATNCTNAAAGTACAGAGNAATTTTCCCTTNTGNGATACNGTTCTAATCCTTCCNGTTTTTCGTGAAAAAGTAATTTCAATGTCTTTTGGTAAATATTTTGAAACACCNTTCCCAAATAATGCATCAAGGGAGTTTTCTANTTTTTGAACATGTTCCATAACATCACAAAATCTTTTCTAAATATTAGTTCAATGTAAAACCATAGGATAGATCTTAAACTATATAGATGNGATTTTTATAATTAGACTATGGATGAGAGAGNAGAAACAAGGAAAATTCAATTTACTGGAAAATCATCATACATAGTTTCATTNCCAAAACAATGGATANTNGAACTTGGTCTAAAACAAGGAGATCATCTNAGAATAGTTAGAAAAGGTTCATCGACATTAGAGNTNTATCCATCAAAATTTGAATCACNTAATTATAAAAAAGAAGAAGCCACAATTGAAATTAATTCAGATGAAAAATCNNCNTCTATTGTTAGAAAATTAATCTCNTTGTATTTTNTNGGATACAAAACAATCAATGTNAAACCAAAAGANGGNAGATTAAATCCAACTCAAAGNAATATNGTAAAAGNATCAGTTAAGCGAATGTTAATGGGTTCTGAAATNATTTCAGATTCAATTAATGGTGTTACAGTTCAAGTTTTGGTTAATNTATTAGAGTTGTCAGTAGATGGAGCATTCAAACGAATGCTGCACTTGGCTAAATCAATGTCTAGTGACGCAATTTTAGCAACAAAAGAAAATAATTTAGAATTAGCTGAAGAAGTAATCAATACAGATGATGAAGTAGATAGATTTGGATTCTATATTATTCGCCAATTAAAAATAGCAATACAAAATGAACATATGCTCAAAGAGATGGGATTTAGAAATCCTAGAAATTGTCTAGGATATAGATTAGTTGTAAAAAATATAGAAAGAGTAGGGGATCATGCAGCCTTTATTGCAAGAGATGTCATAGAATACAAAAAATCAATTAAAAAAGAAATTTTGGGAAAACTTCAAGATATGAATGAATTTTGTCTTTCAGTATTAGATGATGCATGTTTAGCATTATTCAAAGAAGATTATGTTCAAGCAGAAAGGACTATTGAAAAAGCAAACGATATTGTAAAATTTGAGAGAAAAATAAGAGATTCATCAAAATCACTGAAAAACGAAGAAGAAATGTACAGGATAAGAAGGACAACTGAAAATATTAGAAGAGTTTCCGAATATGCTAGTGATATTGCAGAAATTGTATTAAATATGAACATAGAAAAAACACTGAAAAAAACTTAATTCAATAAAACAGGTAGAATCTTTAACCGACAATTACAATAAAAAACAGAATTAAAATGAATTCGGCAATTTTGATCACATATGATGCAGAAGATGCAATTATTGAAGCAAAAGGGTTGTGTGATGCTGCAGGATATCAAGTTGTTCATACAATTAAACAAAAATTTCTGAAAAGGCCAAAATATGGAATTAGTGGAGGAGTTTTAGAAGAATTAGAAGAATTAGCTGGTAAACTTAGACCAGATGTAATTGTTTTTGACGAGATTTTGAAACCTAGTCAAAACTACAATCTTGCATCTGTTTTACATAGAGAAATTTTAGATAGAGAAGCTTTAATTCTAGAAATTTTTGAAAGTAGATCATCTAGTGCTGAATCAAAATTACAAGTAAAATTGGCACAATTAAGATATGAAATGTCAAGAGCTAAAGAAAAAGTTCGTCTTTCAAGTATGGGGGAACAACCTGGATTTATGGGAATTGGTAAATTCGAAGTTGATGTCTATTATAATGATATTAAACATAGGATGAAAACAGTAAGATCAAAACTTGAAAAAGCTGGAAAACAAAGAGAACTTCACAGACAAGGTAGAAAACGAATGGGATTTAAAATAATTTCATTAGCAGGATACACATCGGCAGGGAAAACAACATTATTTAATAAAATGACAGGAGAAACAAGGGCTCAAAGCAAAGAATTGTTTACAACTTTATCCACCACAACAAGACGAGTTACAATAAATTCAGAACCATTCTTAATATCAGATACAGTCGGGTTTATCAGTAAATTACCCGCATATATGATAGATGCCTTCAAATCAACATTAGAAGAATTAGTGCACGCAGATATTATAATAATTGTAATTGATGTTAATGATGCATTACTAGAATTAAAAAAGAAATTTGCAAGTTGTATGAGAACACTAAGTGAATTAGGAGTTGAAAAAGATAGAATGATTTATGCATTAAACAAAGAAGATTTGTTAGAACATGGAGAAATAGATGAAAAAGTAAACATGCTAAGTTTGACTGAAACCAAAAAATGGATTTCAGTTTCGGCAAAAACAGGAAACAATATCAAAGATCTCAAAAAGTTAATCAAAGACATTATTGAAAATCAAAATTCATACAAATCTAGAAAAGAAGTTTTCGGAGTACAAAAAAATTGGTAATTGAAGTAGTTAGAATTGGTCAACGTGTAGTAAGAGATGATAGAGTTACAACTCATGTTGCATTAGTTTCAAGAGCATTTGGTGCTCAAAAAATTTTCATGACTGAGGTTAATCCCGAAATCAAAGATACTTTAGATAAAATCAATAAAACATGGGGAGGTAATTTCAGAGTAGAATTCATTGACAAATGGAAATCCATTGTAAAAAAGAAAAAAGCAGGGAATTTCAAAATTGTTCACCTTTCAATGTATGGCGAAAATATCAATGATGTTGAAGATAAACTTCGAAATGAAGAAAACCTATTGGTTGTAGTGGGTGCTGAAAAAGTTCCAAGAGAAATTTATGAGTTAGCAGATTACAATATCGGAGTCGGGAGTCAACCACATTCAGAGATTAGTGCCTTGGCAATTCTTTTAGATCGTATCCAAAAGGGCAAACAATTTGAAAAATCATTTCCAGATGCAAAAAGGAAGATAATTCCTACAAAAATGGGTAAAAATGTACAAGTAAACGAGACAAGGGATTAATAATAGAAAATTAGGATGAATTTAAGTTGGTAGATAAGTACGAAGATCCTTTTGTTAGAATCGCATCAATGATTGGAGGAGATGAATATCTCAAAGTAGCAAGATCATTGTTAAAGGCTGAAGATGCAACGGATGAAGAAATTGCAAGTTCTACAGGTCTCAGAATCAACATGGTAAGAAAAGTATTGTATGATTTGTTTGGGAAATCTCTCATTACCGGAATTAGAGTAAAAGATGAAAGAAAAGGATGGTTTGTCTACAGATGGAGAACTAGAAGAGAGGAAGTTGAACAGTTCATAGAAAACCAAAAAAAGAAAATCACAGAAAGATTACAACAAAGATTAGATTTTGAAAATTTTGGTGATTTTTATCATTGTGGAAATGAGGATTGTACAAGAGTAACATTTGAAGATTCACTAGAAGGTATGTTCAAATGCCCATCATGTGGAGATGTATTGAATCTTAAAAAGAATGACAAATCTAAAAAAGCATATACAAAAAAAGTCGATGAAATTAAAAAAGACATGCAACAAATATTCTAATCAAAAATAATGAAACTAAAATAAAAAAAGTGTAAAAATTAAATCAAATAAACACAATAAATCCTGCAACTGGCAAAGAAATTACAACATTTTCAACAATGGATAAAAATTAAGTGTTTGAATTAGTTGGAAAAGCAAAACGAGCTTATCCAAAATGGAAAAAAGATTATGAGAAACGTAGAAGTTACATTTACAATTTAGTAGAGTATCTTAAAAAAAATA
Source organism: Nitrososphaerota archaeon (assembly GCA_002730325.1). Classification (GTDB taxonomy): domain Archaea; phylum Thermoproteota; class Nitrososphaeria; order Nitrososphaerales; family Nitrosopumilaceae; genus Nitrosopumilus. Next base: position 297 of record PBZV01000034.1, on the reverse strand, counting down.
AAACTAAACTTGCTAAAGCAGATAAAATGTCAAGAAGAATAGAATCAGGAATTGTGAGTGTAAATAATGTAGTAATTTCAGATCCTAGAATTCCATTTGGAGGAATCAAACATAGTGGATTTGGAAGAGATCTTTCAAGATATGGAATGCTTGAATTTGTGAACCTGAAATCAGTTAGATTTTACGATAATTTAACACATCATCATTCCGTAGAATAGAATTTATTCATAAAATCAAGAATTTTGCCTTGAATTTTTTGATTAAATTAATAATTAGAAAAGATTTCAGGATTATTGA
>PBZV01000033.1 GCA_002730325.1 Nitrososphaerota archaeon | reverse complement strand
TTGATCAATAAACCTTCAATTGTTTTAGCAGATGAACCTACTGGAAACCTTGATTCTGTAACTTCTGAAACAATTGTGCAATTAATGAAATCAATGGCAAAAAAACTCAATCAAACATTTATCATTGTAACACATGATAGAGAACATTTTGGCAATGTGGATAAAGTCATTACAATAAAAGATGGAAAATCCTTTGAAGGTGATTATCATGCAGAAATGGAGGTAATTGTATGAATCTAAAATTATTAATTGCATTTTTTGTAATTGGATTGTTACCTATTTTTTTCCATGATTCATTTGCTGAAAATCAATGGGATGATCCTGCTCCACTTAAAAGAGATTTTGGTGATGTAAAATTTTTAGATGCATATTTTGGTACATTAGATAATAAAATTGAAGTTGAGACTGGAGATAGTAATGTTCCATTTACAGTAGTATTAGCAAATGTGGGAACACAAGATATCACTGGAATTAGAGGAGAATTATCATTACCATTTGATTTTTCTGCATCTGATGGTCCAAATTCAATGATCTATGCTGATAGTGATTCAAATTCATCAGCTGGTGAAATTTTCCATTTAACATTTTATGTAAATATAGATGATAGTGCAAAAATTCAACAATATCCTGGAACAATCAAAGTTGATTATTCTAGATTAAGAGAATCTGGGGTCAGAACTGCAATTGAAACCTTTGATTTTAAAGTAACAGGTGATAGTGTGATAAATGCAAAAGCATTACAACCATTTTTGACATCCTTAAAATCCAATAATGCAATAATTGAAATTTCAAATAATGGAACAGCACCAATTTCTAATGTAGATATTAGTGCTACAAAAACAACTGAAACTGCATCAACTTCAACACCTACTACCAATTTAGAAAATGTCCTACTTTTAGAATCAAATTGGGATATTGGAAATATCAATCCAAAATCATCTAAGCAATTTTCTGCAACAATTTATGTTCCTGATACTCTTAAAGGTGATACATTAAGAATTCCTTTATCTATTTCATATCATAATGCACATGGAGATCAGCATACAATTTCTAAAACCGTTGATTTTTACATTAAAGGATTAATTGATCTGAGTATCTTTAATGTAGACGTAATTGAGTTATCTGATACACAGATGATTGTTGGAGAAATAATTAATGAAGGAAATGAAGATGGATTGTTTGGTTTTGTAAGTGTTGAATCACGTGGAGTTTCTAATATTAAGTCAAACACTCAATTCATTGATGAAATTGAAACTGATGCACCAGTCCCATTCAATTTAGCTATTGATTTTGATGGTGAACCAAAATACGGAGAACATGAAATAACCATTACTGTAAGATACAAAGACAGTATCAGAGATGAGATATTTTTAACTCATGATACGACAATCTTTGTTGATAAATTATCAAATAACAACGAAGGAAGTTTCGATTCTACAATCATCATTATTCCTATCATTATTCTAATTGGTATGGCATTTTACATAATACGTAGGCGTAAAAAGACTTCAATTAAGGCTAGCAATTAAATTTTTAATCTAAAACGAAGAAATAGAAAATATTGAGATTAAGTATTGTTGTTCTTTTTGGAGTTTTGATTGTAGGCGGAATTGTAATTTCGTTAGGATTTATTACAACTCAAGAATTAATTGAAATCCCAATAATTTCTAATCAATATGAGAATTTAGAGAAATACAAAAATAAATTAGAAAAAATTATTCTATATAATGAAGAAATCTTAAAAGATCTTGAAAATCAAATTAAAAACTCTGATAATGTTCATCTAGAACAAGTTAACGAAGAGATTGAACTAATGAATAGCGTAATTACTGAAAATAAAGCAGAACTTGAGCAGATAATCCAAAAATTATCCCAAATGAAATCTAATCCTTAATCGACATTCAAAACCCATTAAATTATTTCTAAATTCATATAGTTATTAAAAAAATCATATTTGTTGGAAATTCATCAAAAATTAACAATCATTGGAGTTATTTTTTTAGCAATTACATTGTTGATTAATTACTATCATCAGACAGATCATCCTAGTGTGGGATTTAATTATGCATATATTCCTGGTATCATAATGTTGGTATCTTTTGCGATTAGTTTTGTAATGTTTACAAAAGATAGAATTAAAGAATAATAATTTTATAATTTTAAACTATTTTGATGATTTTTTTTAATTTGATAGATCTAATTTGTTAAGTTATGTCTATGAAGTTCCTGTAAGATTATAAGCAATTAGTGGATCTTGCGTATATGCCTGGAGATGAGATTGAAGTACCAAAAGAATTAAGAGAATTCATGTTAGAAGGAGCAGAGGAAACATTTCTTGGTCAAAAGAATGGAGCACAAAAACAATACCGTTATGGTAATTTACACATTANAGAATATNATNAAAAATTTTTAGTTCATACTGATAGAATAGATCCTAGAAAAGATCCGATTGGNCATTTAGTTCATGATGCACCTGANATTTTAATTGGTTTGGCATGTGCNATATTNGGTGGTTCANNAATCACAAAAAAATTTCTAAAGAAAAAATCAAAGAAAACAATTTTTNTTTCTAGTTTGTTTACATCAATTATTTCAGGNTANATGGGATATACGGCAACTAAAAAAATAAGAAATTCGTTGGAGTAAATGTAATGTCTACTGTTAGAACAATTCATGTGCTTCTCAAACTTTTACCTTCAATCTTTGCTTTACGTGGAGATAGAAAAAAATGGATTAATCAAAAAGAAAATGAAGTTAATTTAGAGCAATTNAGAAAAAATGCTCANAAAGTTCTAAACACATTCATTTCGTTAGGNCCAGTTTACATAAAATTGGGACAATGGCTTTCTTCTAGAGCTGATATTTTACCACAGCCTTATTTGGAAGAACTTGCCAAACTTCAAGATCGTGTACCTTCTTCATCTTTTGACAAAGTAAAACCAATAATTGAAAAAGATCTTGGACCAATTAATGAAAAATTTGANGAGATTGACACTAATTCAATTTCAGGTGCATCNCTTGGTCAAGTTTATCGAGGAACAATTTCTGGGCAACAAATTGTTATCAAAGTAAAAAGACCTGGAATAGAAAAAGTTGTAGCAAAAGATCTTAAAGTCTTAAAAAAAATTCTCCCTTTGGCATTAAGATTTGTTGATCCTAATTTACGCTATTCTGCAAANGCAATGCTTTCTCAATTTATTGAAACTATTCATGAAGAGATGGATTATACGATTGAATCTAAAAANCTTAAAAAAATTAAGAATNATATGAAAAATCAAGATAATGTAATTGTGCCTTCAGTTTTTGATGAATATTCATCAAAAAATGTTCTAACNATGGAATATCTTCCTGGAATAAAAGTAACAAATGTAGATGCNCTTGAAAAGAAAGGAATTGACCGAGAGAAATTAGTAATTGATGTTCATAAGGTCTTTTTTACAATGCTTCTGAAGCATTCCATTTTTCATGCAGATCCTCATCCTGGAAACATNTCAGTAACTGATGATGGGAAACTTATTTTGTATGACTATGGAATGGTTGGACGAATAAANAATGAAANACGATTCANACTAATCCGTCTTTATCTTGCACTAGTTGAAAAAAATCCTTCNAGAGTTGTTAANGCAATGAATGAACTTGGTATGTTAACTCCNGGATACAATCGNATGGTTATTGAAAAAGGAATTGAACTTTCAATTCGTTCTATGNATGGNAATAAACCNGATGAAATGGAAGTNCAAAGTTTAATGGAACTTGCAAATCAAACAATGAGNAAATTCCCATTTATGTTGCCAAAAAATTTGGCATTATATATGAGAATGGCATCAATTATTGAAGGAATATACAAAACACATGATGTNGATTTCAAGTTTGTCAAAGTTTTAAAAAATATTCTTGAAGAAGAAAATTTGATTCCAAGGGCATATGTTGAAGAATTAAAAATCTCATTTGATAGTTTTACAAAATCAATTGATTATGCAATAAGAATGGGTCCTGAAATGAAAAAATTTATGGATGAAACACAAATTTTTATGAAAAAAAGAAAACCAATGGTATTACTTAGTGGAAGTATTTTTGCTTCTGCAGTTTTTATTGGTTCTGCNTTTTTATTTCAATCCAATGAATATCTTGGTTTTGTCGGATTGATAAGTTCTGGATTGATAATGNCAGTTTCTGGATTATTTAGGAANCATTAATTTTTATTCAATTGAAATATTTTTTCCTTTTTTAATAATAGGAATAATTAATGTTAAAATACCATTTTCNTATTTTGCAGATTCAATTTTTTCTTCCCCCTGGTTTACATCGATTGGAAGTCTAATTTTTTTATCAATGATGTTAGGTCTTTGATTTGTAATTANTGATTCAGATTCTTTTTCTTCAATTACTTTTTGTGCTTTAATTGAAAGGATGTCGCCATTTAAAGTCAATTCAATATCTTTTTTGGAAAATCCTGGAATNTCAATCACAATTTTGAGATTATTTTCATTGAGAAACATGTCAATTGGAGGTAAAACAAATTCATAAAATTCTCTTGATTTGTTTCCAATTTCTTTAATTACTTCTTTAACAAGTCCCATTTCGAGTTTAATGTAAATTTTTTAGTTATAAATCTTATAGATCTTAACTACAATTTTCAAAAATATTTTTGTTTTAAAATTGGATAAATATTTTCAAATACTACTTTTCAGATTAACAAAAATATTTTTTAGGCATGATTTTTATCTGAAAAAATTGATATCTGATAATTAACAGAAACCAAACATGATAGATTTTTAATCGATTAATTTCTCTGTTTTGATGACTTATGATAATTGTTATTGAAGGTGGAGATCAAGCTGGAAAACTTACCCAATCAACATTACTTGAGAAAGCTCTTAAAAAAAGAAAGATCAAAACTAAATTATTCCATTTTCCTGATTATTCTACTCCTATTGGAAAAGAAATCAGAAAATACTTGGATGGAAAACGAAAATTTCCTCCTCAAACAATTCATTGCCTTTTGGCAGCAAATAGATGGGAAAAATTAAATCAAATTTTAGAAGCACAAGAAAAAAATTCTGTTTTGATAATGAATCGATATTACCATTCTAATTTAGTTTATGGAGTAGCAAACGGCATGAAACAAAAATGGCTTGAGANTTTAGATGATGGTCTTCCAAAAGCTGANTTGGTAATTTTACTTGATGTTACACAAAAAGAATCGTTTCANAGACAAAAAACACATAGAGACAAATTTGAAAANAATGAAGAATTTCTAAGAAAAATTTCTAAAATATATCAAAGAATTGCAAAGAAAAAACATTGGAAAATAATTGATGCATCAAATAGTAAACAAGAAGTACATGAAGAAATCATGAAGACATTTTCAAAGAAAATAGGAATATGAAAAAAAATTATTTAGATATTATTGATCCAATTCATGATTTTATTCGTGTATACGAACATGAATTNCNAATTATTGACAATCCNATTTTTCAAAGATTGAGACGAATTAGACAACTTTCTGGTGCTCATTTGACATATCCGGCAGCTCAACATACAAGATTTGAACATTCNTTGGGAGTAATGCATATTGCCAGTCAAGCTGGTCAGGCATTAAAAGAAAAAGGAATTGTAAAATCNGATGANATTGAAATTCTTCGATTATCTGNTCTCTTACATGATATAGGCCATGGTCCCTTNTCTCATCTTTTTGAAGAAATAATTCAAGAAAAAAAAATATCACATGAAGATTTTGGTAAAGAAATTATTTTGAAATCTGACATTGGTGATAANTTATCAAAAAGTGGTTTTAATAAAAAACTCATTACAAAAATTGCATTTGGAGATTCAAAGTTTCAATACCTGAATGAAATAGTTTCAGGTGCATTAAGTGCAGATATGATGGATTATTTACTCAGAGATGGTTATTTTACAGGTGCAGAACATGCCAAAATTGATCATAAACGAATTACACAATCCCTTGATGTNCACATGAAAAAATTAGCATTGGAACGTTCTGCATTATACTCTTTTGAATCAATGATGCATTCTAGATATCAAATGTTCAAAGCAGTATATTTTCACAAAACTGTTAGAGCAGCAGAAGTAATGTTACTTGAAGCATTAAGATTATCTGATGATGAATTTGGGTTTAGTACTTTTAATCTGAATGAATTTNTCAATTTAACNGATGAATATGTTTTATCGTCTCTTTTATCATCCAAATCTTCTAAACTAAAACGTGCNAGACAATTTGCTTTAGACTATCAAAACAGAAAATTACTAAAATGTGTATTTGAAAGAATATTGACTAGTAGAACAGGTCTGAAAAAAACACGAACTGATGAATTAAGAACANCAATCTCCAAAAAATCCAAAGTCGANGAAAATGAAATATTTGTTGANAGTTCTGTTACNCCATCAATTCCNCTTGCTCCTTCAAAAAATGAGTCAAAATCTATAATTTTGATTTCAAATGAGAATGGNAAATCCTTTGCAAAAGAGATGCCTATTTCAGAAATACCTGTAGTTTCAGCAATTTCAGGATTCATGAATATTCTTAGAATCTATACTCATGAAAAGAATAGGAAAAAAGTTGAAATTGCCGCAAAATCTATCATTGGTGGTCTAAAATGAAAAAAAGAATTGTAATAAAATTATCAGGAAGAATTTTTGGAATGGATAATGTCAAAGTGTTAAAAGATTATGCNACATTTCTAGTAAAAATCAGTAAAATTTGTCAACCAGTAATTGTTGCTGGNGGTGGAAATATAGCAAGACATTACATTTCTCATGCAAGGTCATCAGGTGCTGATGAATCCACTCTTGATGAACTTGGAATTGAGATTTCTAGACTAAATGCAAAATTATTGATTTATGCATTGGGAAATAAAGCATATTCNCATCCACCAACTACTCTTCAAGAAGTTCGTCATGCTGTGGATGATGGTTTGATAGTTATTNCAGGNGGTTTACATCCTGGTCAAAGTACTAATGGAACTGCCGCATTAATTGCAGAAAAAATTAAAGCTGAACAATTTCTAAATGCCACTGATGTTGATGGNGTTTATGACATGGATCCAAATAAATTCAAAAAGGCAAAAAAATTCAAACGGATTGANTTAAAAAATCTNAAAAATATTTTAGTNCATGAAGATTCTGTTGCAGGAGGATATGATTTGATGGATATTGTTGCCCTGAAAATAATTGAACGCTCAAAAATCAAAACAAGAATTTTAAAAGCAAGTCCTGCAATTATTGAAAAAGCCATTAAAGGTGGTAATGTNGGAACTGAAATCGTCATTAAATCAAAATAATTATTTTAGATNTTCATTTTGAATTGTCGGTCTTGATTCAGACCAAATTTGAATTTCTTTTTTTNGATATTCATCCATTCCTGATTCTCGTAATTTTTTGAAAATTGATAATGCNTCTTCTTTTTCCATTGCTTTTGANTGAGCTTTTGTGAANCCATCTTTATCTACAATTATTGTAACAAATCCATCTGGAGAATTGATTACTGCTGTAAATTCTTCTTCTCCTACTGGTTGAAAATTACCATCAATTTTTTTGGTAGTTAATGTTANCATTGCAAATCCNGCTATATCNAACATTTTCATTTGTGATTTATTTGCTATTTGCTTTCCTTTTTGAACTGCTTGAAAATATTGCATNAATTTTGCTTTCTCCAATGGTATAATAACTNTCTCAACATTTAAGAAATAAGGAGATTTTGAAATATTATGAATTCTAAAATATTTGTGGGTATTGCANTTGTAGNACTTGTTGCNNTATTGGGTGGAATTCTTTTAATGGGACCTACAATGATTGTAGCGCCTCAAGATAANNTTTCTGGAGTTCCAAATGTTCCTCAANTAANNCCTCTTGAAGTTGAATTAGTGGAAATTTCTGTTGACAAAATTACAGAACGAAACGCNTCAATTAAAGTTGCATTTGAAATTATCAATCCTAATCCTCGNGCNGTAATTGTNCAAACAATGGATTATCAATTATACGANNCAACTTATTCAGATTCTGTCCAAATTGCAGGTGGNGAAATAGGAAGTAGACCTGAAGGAATGGTTGAATTTGGATCTGATTACTATGTTCTTCTTGGAAATAACTCCATTATTCTAAAAGAAACCAAAGTTTTGAAAGGTTCAGAAAATACTCCTGAATTNTGGGNAACTCTAANATCTGATNATCNAACATGGAGAGTTACTGGTGATGTATTTTACAATCTAAGCTCTATGACAAGTGGGCAAGAAAATGANNTTCATTTTGAATTTTTTNNAAATCCTCAATAGTATCACAAAATCAAAGAATTATGATATATTGTTTTTAGAGAAAAAATATTGGCAAAGTTATAAAAGCCCGTAAATTGATTTTTTAANATTATGGCAGAAGCAGGTATNGCCGCTTATGGCGCAACAGTTGGAGTCGCAATNGCACTAGCAGTAGTGTGTTTCGCTCTTCGTGGTAAAGGACATCCAGANCCACTAGATTAACCCAAAGGAATTTTTCCTTTTCAATATTTTTAATTTTTCTACTCTGAATCTTTTTTGCCCATTCCCATCATTTCTGCTAGGGACAATTGNTTAGAATTTTTCTTTTTCATAAAGCATTTTTCATAATATTGACAATCAGAACATTCAACCGATGGCTCTAAAATTGGTGTTTTTTGTTCTTTTAGAAGATCATTGAGAACTCTAACTCTNCTCACTACTTCTTCAAACATCTTTTTGTTTCGAGTTAANGAAAAAGTTGTTTCTTTTCTATCNCCTGTTATGTAGACAATAATNCCATCGGTTTTATCATATATCCACATACATGCATTAAGATACAAAACATCATTTGCATAAGGATTTNCTAANTCACTTGTTGCTGCTCTAAATAATAAAATGGAATCATCCANTAACATGTCAACTTGGCCTTTTAATTTGATATCATCAATTTCAAAATTTTTAGGCTCACTTCCATATTNTAATTTTCTNAGNAATCCTGAGAGAAGTTCATTGAATCCTCTNCTTTCAATTTCTNGTGGNTCTATTCTATCAAAATATGAACGTCTTAGACATTGGACCACTTCTTGAAGGTGAATGGTCTGAATATCTTTGGCATCTATGTCNATTTGTAANTCTTTACCAATAGAATCTACTGCATTTTTAATTATANTTCGAAAATCTCTNTCTCCCATCATGATAATCNACCTTAAATCTAGTTCAATATAGGTTAATTCAAGATATTATCTAGATANTTGGCAATTCTATTTGAAAATGCAAGAATTACAAAATGAGTACCAAATCCCAAAATTGCTGCCAATGGAAGATTTCCTACNCCATAAAAAATCCCTAAAAATACACCTAATGAAGGCAAAGCGAAGATCAATGCCATTATGATNCTAACCCAATTTGTTAGAATATCAATTGATACTTTATTTTTTTTAGNAGGAGATTCACCCATGTTTTTTCTAGATTATTCTGANGCTAAAATTAATTTTGACATTGTAGTTTCAGCTGNTATTTTTTGNTCAACTGCATAAGCAATTGCTCCAATGTTTCTCACCTCAAAAGCAGTAAGTTTTGTAATTCCAACTAATGTTGATAAACTGAACATTTTCGTAAAAGAATTTAATGATGCTTGATAAATTGCAAGTTCAAAAGATCTTTCAAATTCAGCAATTGCATCTAACTCATTTTCAANTTCAGGAACTAAATCTTTGTATTTTGTATTGGCGAGTTCATTAAACACATCACTTACTGTTTCAGCTGACATCATTNTTCCAAGTAGTTCTTTTGCAACTGGAGATTGAATAATTACCATATCTTGAATTTGTTGTTCATCAAGATTCCAAAANTTTCCTCTAATTACACTTAGAATATTNTAAAAATCAACATCCATTCCGATTAATCTATTTGCNTCAATATCTCCAGATTTNAGTGCCTTAACAAGACGTGTAAATAGAATCTTGTCAAAATATGTATCAAAGACTTGNATATTTTTAGTATCATTGTACAAAGCTGCTGCTTTTGTAATCTCTTCACCAAATTCCATTTGATTTAAAATTGCAATNGTTTCTTCCAAATCTTTTGCAACAAGTGCTTTAATTGCAGTATCTCTTTGTTTGATAAGTTCTTCAGCACAAAGATTTACGTATGTTTCAATCTCTTCTTGAGGNTTTCCCAAAACCTTTCCTTTGAGAATTTGTTTTAAATTGGAAATTATAAATTTCAAATAATAAGCATCTAAAATTTTAGATTCTCCTGCAGTTTTTGCTATACTATAATGAGTTTTTGCTAGATGACATCTAAGNGCAGATTCGATAGAATTAGACGTATAAGGCTTCTCTACTTCAGANACTGCTTCTGAAAAAGNTGTATTCTTAATTCTAGTAATCAANTCNTCTAAGTCTCTTGATTCTGCNAGTGTCTGAAAATCAGACCTTGTGAGNAATTTNCCTCTCTTACTATATGCTTTAACAGAAGCAAATACATTCTTAGAACCNCCCATTTCGATCAAACTTCAATAAACAACTGATTTTAATGTTTGGCGTTCTATTTCTAAGAACNAATTCTATGTAATGCCGTCTAAAAATTTTATTACATTNTCTCTGTCTTTTTTTGAGAATTTTGAAAATGCTGTAAGNANTTCTTTTTGAATAATCAAGGACTCATCTNNANTTTCTTTCAATTTTGAGAGATCAAATGGAAGTAATTCNTTAATTTTATTATTACAAAAAGCCTTGACATATTTTTGAAAAATTGAATNTGTGAAATTGGGACTTGTCTGTAAAAGAGTTANTAGATTTTTTTCATATTCCTTTTCAGANGATTCAGATATTGAAAAAAACTGTTTNAACAANNNCTCTCTACTTTTTTCNTCACTAATTGATAGTGCTATTAGAAGACCTTTTTTTGTCAAATGATAGTAAGGAATTCCAAGTTCTTGAAGGGCTTTTGGACCTCTTTTCATTGGTAATCTTCCATNTTCCTCGGCAATTCCCATTGGAATTAAAATCTCATCCAGATCGCGAAAAATCCCTGAGTAGATATTTTTCCATGCTACACCGTGCTTTTTTGCTATTCTTTGAGAGATCCCTGTTCTTGTTTTTTCAACATAATTGACGTTACTGGCAAGGATTGTGATGATCGCTCTTTGNCTATTTGCTTCTCCTGTTAAACCACTACCTTTTGTCTTGAATGTATCAAAAATTGCTAATTTCGTGTCTGATTTTACCACAATTCACACCTAGTTANCATAATTTTCATATTCTATGTTACTATCTTAATGTAATGAAATATAATTATTTACTTTTTTGATGATTTGAAATCATTAACNCTTTAATACTTTCCAAAATCGAGAAAATTAATGAATTCTACGAACTACAAGTATGCTCTATTACTTGTAGCCGCAGTATCTATCACAGCAGCAGGTGCTATGTCACAAGCATATGCACAAAGTGTTGATGATGGAATGGACGGATACGTCAATGGAACCAGTGGTATCTACACTGGTAACCCAAGCGAATGTTGGTATGACAGTGATGGCGAAGGTGCCATGATGCCTTGTCTTGTAGACACAGGTGATATGGCCTGGATGCTTACCGCTACGTCATTAGTTCTCTTCATGTCACCNGGAGTCGGTTTCTTTTATGGCGGTTTAGCCAGATCAAAGAACATCGTCAATGTACTTGGTATGACCTTAATTGTAATGGGTCTTATGTCAGTACAATGGGTGCTATGGGGTTACTCACTCGCATTTGGAGGTATTGATAATGACGCAAACATGTTCATGGGTAATCTAGACTATGTTGGTTTCAACATGGTATCAGCCTGGGCACCTCTTGGTGAGGTAGGTCCATGTGCAGATACTTGGTCTGCAGCTTACCAAATGAATGAGATGAAGGACGGAGACTATTGTAGTCAAGGTTGGCCTGGTACTGTACCACACCAACTATTTGCAATGTTCCAAGCAACCTTCGCAGTTATTACACCAGTTCTTATAATTGGTGGTTTGATTGACAGAATCAAATTCAGTGCATTAATGGTATTCGTACTCTTATGGGGTACCTTCGTTTATGATCCAATAGCACATTGGGTCTGGGGAGGAGGCTACATAGGAGGAGGTGCAATTGACCTTAATCCAGATCTATCACCATCGTACGCGCTTGACTTTGCTGGTGGTACTGTAGTACACATTTCTTCAGGATTTGCAGCGTTGGCTGGAGCCTTAGTCCTTGGTAGACGACTTGGATATGGCAAAGTGCCAATGGAACCACACAATATCCCATTAGTAGTCCTGGGAGCAGGAATACTCTGGTTTGGATGGTTCGGATTNAATGCAGGTAGTGAAGTAATGGTAGACGGCATTACCGTAAGTGCATGGACTGTTACAAATACCGCAACTGGTATGGCAGTANTTACTTGGGTGCTCATGTCTTGGGCACATACAGGAAAACCAAGTATTGTTGGCGCCGCATCAGGTGCAGTAGCAGGATTGGTAGCAATCACCCCNGCTTCAGGTTGGGTAGGTCCAATGGCTTCGATTATAATCGGCATTGCAGCTGGTACAGTTTGTTATGCAGCTGTAGCATTCAAGAATGCACGCAAATGGGATGACGCATTAGATGTATGGGGAGTACACGGAATGGGTGGTCTTACTGGTGCAGTTTTGACTGGTACATTAGCTAGTCCACATGTATGGGATACTGGAGACGGTATTGGTGCATGGACTGGAACTGCAGAAGGAATGGAACAGCAAGCAATCAGCATCATCGGTGCTGCAATATCAATAGGNTATGCCTTTGGTGTTACAATTATAATCCTTAAGGTAATGGATGCCGTTTGGCCGGGCGGAATCAGAGTCACTCCAAAAGAAGAGGAGATTGGTCTCGATTTGGCACAGCATGGCGAAAGAGCATACGTAAACGAATAGGAAAATTCCTTTTCTTTTCTTTTTATTTAGATTTCTTTAANCCAAAGNCTATACACAATTTTTAGCATTTTGTAATCAAATNAACTTTAATTTTTTGAAAAAACAAATGAATTTAGATTTGATAAAATAATCAAAATCATGTTAATTTCTACAACTGAACTNAATACAATTTTACATGATCCAAATATCNTTTTAGCTGATACCCGCTCCTTCAAAGAATATTCTGAAGGNCATATTCCAGGTGCTGTTCATTTGGATTTATTTGCATTTCATTGGATTGATACAACTAACGAAGGAATTGAAAATTTCAATAATCAAACACGTAATCTNCTTTCATTTCTTGGNGTAACATCTGAAAAAAAAGTCATCTTTTATGATTCTGTTTCTGGAATGCTTGCAGCAAGGGGNGTTTGGATGTTAATGTATTTTTCACATCAAAATGNATTACTTNTAGATGGNGGNATAACAAAATGGCAAAAAGAACATCTTCCACTTGAAACAAAACCAAATGGTTTCAAACCATCTAANTTTTTGGGAAAAATTAATCCAGANATCATTTCTGGATTTGAANACNTTAGAGATAATTTAGAAAATATGACAATTCTTGATGCTCGTTCTANTGGAGAATATNATGGANGCATAATTCGTGCTGCTCAGTCTGGACATATTCCAANTTCAATCAATATTGATTGGAATCAAAATCTCCAANATGATGGAACTTTCAAAAATAATGAGGAATTATCAAAAATGTATAATTTTCCAAANGANNCTGAAATAATNACTTACTGTCAAGGTGCATATCGTGCTGCCAANACATTTCTAGTTTTGAAAAAACTTGGATTTACAAACATTCGAGTTTATCTTGGTTCATGGGGTGAATGGGGNAATANATTAGAATTACCCNTTGAAAGTTAACCTTTAGAATTTAATACTCNAATTTTATAATNTGAATCAAATGAATTTGCCCTCAATNTTTTTGATTTTGGGATTGGTAATACTATCTTTTTCTATAACATTTTTTGATGATGCNTTTGGTTCTTTTCGTGATTCACAAAATTATATCAAAATAGATCAAACAAATGAATACTCTAATTATGTCCATTTTCAACCAGAGTGGAAAAGNTACCCTAANAATCTCATTATTGATGTTTCAACTTCTTGGGAGCGTTTGATAATTTCTGNTGAAGATGAAATATCNGATATTTCNAAACATGGNGCAAANCAGAAAAAAAANATACTACAATATGTTAACAGTAAACCTGTTGTGNTAGTAAACCATGATTACATGGATTGTCAATCACAATGGTTTCATGGTGTAAAGACTAGTNTNGATTTTGTTGGTAATCACCTTGAATTATTTCTAGAAAACAAATCTATTCGAAATACTCAATATNCAAATGAATCCCAGAAACANAAATTGCAAGATGGATTTGCACAGTTTATTCCAATATGTACATCAAAAGATTCAACAAATTACAAATATTCAATATCAANAAATGANAAATNNATTGGATTTGATGTATATTTTGTTCCATCATATGTACAACAATGGTATTACTTNTTGTATNCTGANAATTTTGANTANTATTTAGATGAAGGATGTTNTGGAAATAACTTTCAAAAATTCTCAGGTACATGCATGAATGTTGANAAAAATGCAGGATTNCTTGTAGTGATCCCAGATGATCTTAAAAGACCCTATACCGAAATATCGATTAAACTAACTGAAATCTGAATTAAATNNATTTACTTTGAAAGAATTTTTATCGAAAACCAAAAATGTAAAAATCTCATATATGAATAATCTTAAAAATTAATTTTTTTAGATATGGGGAAAAATTAAGAGCTAAGTGACATGGCAAAAACTATTCCAAATCCTAACATTACAACTGCAGGAATTATAGTCATGATGGCTTCTTTTGACATAAATTTGTCATTTCATTCTTAGTATTAATTGTTAATATTTTTTATTACAAATGAAATTTTTCTTATTTCTTATTCTTCCAAGAGTATGTATTGTAAACTCTTTCTGGAACTAATTGTTTGAATGGTTGAGCACCGCCATCATACCACTTTGTAAAGAATTCATAGAGGTGAAGTCTTAGAGACTGAATATACACAATCAATCCTTCAATCATCATAATTCCAATTTGTCCTCCAATAATGAGTACCATTGCCATTGGTGAACTTAGTCCACCTAATGATTCAAAGGCCTGGTTAACTGTAAGTAGAAGTGCTGCATGCACAAGTAACATAATTCCTATTCGAGCATAACTAATTGTGTGTGCTAAACATTCGATAGTTTTTCCAAGGAAGACTTCCATGATGACACTCACCATATCTCCACCATCTTCAGGATGATGTTTGTTATGNTTTATTCCACCAATAATCATTAGAACAATTGATNCAAGTATCATAATTACTGCAACTCTNACAACTAACCANACTACTGCCCATTCTCCAACAAGTACAGTTACCCAAGGAACTTCTTCTGCATGACTCATGGANTACATATTCATAACATCATATCCAGAACCAATTGCTCCCATCATTACTCCNAATACTCCTAACCACATGAACAAATTGGGAATAGCTTCAAAGAACAATGTGTTCNTTTCACCTTTTTTCCAGAAGCCCCAAATTCGTAATCCNAAAGCCCATGCTANATGGATAACTCCTATGAATATTGATACTTTGAGAATCATAATTACTTGATCAAATGTTAATTCAGCAACACTGATAGATCCAATCAACCATGATACTGGATGAAGNAGTCCACCTTCATGTAACAAAACTTCAAAGCCTGCCAAATGNTCTAAATGGAAACCAAATGCTTCTCCCTGAAAAATACCTGCNANCGCACCCGCTCCACCAGACATTGCAAGTAGCATTCCCCATCTTGATAATGATCCTTGTCCTTTGAATTTGAATAACAAACCTAANCCCATTAATAATAANCCGTGACCTACATCTGCAAACATCAATCCATAAAATATNGGCCACATTAGTGCAATCATCCATGTAGGATCAAACTCNCCTCGTTTAGGAATTCCTTGACTGCTTGTAATTACTTCGTATGTTTTAACCCATTTTGGATTATCCAAATAAACTGGTAAATTNGCAATTGTTTCTTCATCTTTAATTTCTTCAGTAATTGATGTCCATTCATTTGTNACTTCTTTGAATTTTTTCTCCATCTTCTTTGGAATNTATCCTTGAATNACTGCAAAATTTTTNGTACCTCCTGGTTTACGTANNGTTTCAAGTACTTCTTTTGCTACAAATGCATTTTCATGAATAACAAGAATTTCACCACGTATTTTTTTTGTNATTGATGCTAATTCTTTTAAATTAGATTTTTGTTTTTCTGAAAATTCTTTGATTTTTGCTTCTGCTAAAGAAAATGCTTCACTTGGAATTTGAGGAAATTCTTTAGGAATNCTAAATGGATTAGCATTAACNGCNCTCATNACTTTGAGAATTTTATCAGAATCATCAACTCCAGAAATTATAATAATTGCAGATTTCTCNTTAGANTCTAAATCATATTTNAAAATTGGAATTCCTTCTAATGTTCGCTCAATCTCACCATAATCTGAAGTGTTTATGACAAAAAGATTNGAATAAAAATAATTCATNGCTCCAAAACCNCTTAAATCAATTTTTAGTTTATTTGCAACTTGAAGTGTTTCTTTTAATGATTTGAATTCNTCTAGAGAATGATTAATTTTTGAATTTNCTTCTAATAATTTTGCTGCATCTGTAACNCCNTGTGGNGTTTTTTCTAATTCTGTAATCATATTTTCAATTTCGTCAACATCATACTTTTTCTTTTTAAAGACTGTTCCTTTGAAAAGAATCTCCATAATTCCTACTCGAATAGGAATATTCAATCCTTTTATGANATCTTCAATGAATTGGTATGTTTTTTGTATTCGTAAAAGNAGATCATCAATTTCGGGTGTAACTGTTTCATTTTCCATCTCCATTTTATGAAACCACTCAAATTCAGTTAAACGTGAGATTGCTTTTGGAGATTCAGTTCTGGGGAGAATTACACTACCCATTAAAAGTTCAGCTACAGTCACAATTGAATCGGCAATAATTACATATTAATATCATTCTAAGTTCGCAACCATTTGNTTCAGATCTTNCCTNTTTTTCGTCAAAACATTAAAATTCATTATTCAAAGTCAACGAACTATTGACATCAAATTCACAATTAGAACAGGCAATTGATAAAATTTTAACCAAAACTCAAAATANTATTCTCTCTGAAATTGAATCNGCACTTACTGATTCACGCNAAAATCTTGATGATTCTNTTCCTAAATTNGANAGTGAATTTGATAAAATTATCTCAGANGGCAAAAAAGAGGCTGAAAAAATTGAAAAACAGATCGTTGGTGGTGCNGATATTGAGNCTAGAAATAAACAATTAATGGCATTAGAAGAGTCNGTTGAGAAAGTTTTCTCAAAAGCACTTGAACAAATTNCAAATNCTGATCGCAGCGGTGATTANTCAAATTTAATTAAAACTCTCTTAACTGAATCAACTCAAGTTTTAGGAACTTCAGAGATTACAGTTNTNACAAATACTAAAGANAAACAAGTAGTACAATCAGTACTATCTNAATTCCCTGGTTCTGAANTATCTTCTGAAACAATTGATTGTCTAGGTGGAATTATNNCAAAANCAAAAGATGGGGCAATGACATTTGATAATACAATTGATGCAAGAATTGATCGTCTGAAGCCTTTAATTAGGAAAGGAATTGCTGTTAAATTCGGAGTNGCAGAATAAGATGGCAGCACAAGGTAGAATTGTTTGGGTAAGTGGACCTGCNGTAAGAGCAGACGGAATGTCTGAAGCTAAAATGTATGAAACTGTAACTGTTGGTAACTCAAAATTAGTAGGTGAAGTAATTAGATTAACAGGCGATGTAGCATTTATCCAAGTTTATGAATCAACAAGTGGACTAAAACCAGGTGAACCTGTAATTGGTACTGGAAACCCACTTAGTGTTTTGTTAGGTCCTGGAATCATTGGACAACTCTATGATGGAATTCAAAGACCACTAAGAGAACTTTCCAAAGCATCTGGTTCATTCATTGGTAGAGGNATCACAACAACTCCTGTAGATATGACCAAAAAATATCACTTTGTCCCAACAGTAAGTAATGGNGATGAAGTTTCAGCAGGAAATGTTATTGGAACTGTACAAGAAACTGATCTTATNGACCACTCTATTATGGTTCCACCAGAGCACAAAGGTGGAATNATTTCAAACCTTGTTTCTGAAGGAGATTATGATTTAGAGACTGTNTTNGCAACAACTGAAAAAGATGGTCAAAATATTGAANTAAAAATGTATCACAANTGGCCTGTAAGAAAGCCACGTCCNTACAAGAANAGNTATGATCCAACNGTTCCACTATTAACCGGACAACGTGTAATTGANACATTCTTCCCAATTGCAAAAGGAGGAACTGGTTCAATTCCTGGNGCNTTTGGAACAGGAAAGACAGTTACATTACACCAAATTGCAAAATGGGCNAATTCTCAAGTTGTAGTCTACATTGGTTGTGGTGAAAGAGGAAATGAGATGACNGAAGTNCTTGTTGANTTCCCACACCTCAAAGANCCNCGTAGTGGAAAACCACTTATGGATAGAACAGTTCTTGTTGCAAATACTAGTAANATGCCAGTAGCNGCAAGAGAAGCAAGTATCTACACAGGNGTAACAATTGCAGAATATTATAGAGATATGGGTAAAGANGTTGTATTAGTAGCNGATTCTACAAGTAGATGGGCAGAAGCACTCAGAGAAATGAGTGGTAGATTAGAAGAGATGCCTGCAGAAGAAGGTTATCCATCATATCTTGCATCAAGATTAGCAGAATTTTATGAAAGAGCAGGAAGAGTTAGAGCANCTGGTAGTCCAGACCGTGATGGCTCTGTAACNTTAATCGGTGCTGTNTCNCCATCAGGTGGTGACTTTACAGAACCAGTAACAACACACACAATGAGATTTATCAAAACTTTCTGGGCTTTAGATGCAAAACTAGCATANTCCAGACACTACCCNTCAATTAATTGGATGAATAGTTATTCTGGTTATCTTGCAGACATTGCAAAGTGGTGGGGAGAAAATATCAGTGAAGATTGGTTTGATCTTCGAAGTGAAGTTTATGGAGTTTTACAAAGAGAAGANACACTAAAAGAAATTGTTAGACTCTTAGGACCTGAAGCATTACCTGATGAAGAAAAATTAATTCTTGAGGTTGCAAGAATGATTAAGATTGGTCTCTTACAACAAAATTCATTTGATGATNTTGATACTTTTTGNAGTCCAGAAAAACAATNCAAACTAATGAAATTACTAGTTGACTTTTACAAGNNNGGACAACAAGCAATCAAAGAAGGNGCANCATTAAATGATATNCGTGAAATGTCNAGTNTNACTTCNATTCTTAAAGCAAGAATGNATGTNAAAGATGATGAGATGNCAAAACTTGATCAACTTGATNCTGACATGCAAGCAGAATTCAAATCAATTACAGGAGTGAAAGTATCAAATTGACAACTGAAGGCGGAGTNCAATACAGTAAGATTGCAGAAATTAAAGGNCCNCTAGTNNTTGTTGATGATGTTGACAATGCAGCATTTGATGAATTAGTTGAAATTNAAACTACTGATGGTGAAAGAAGATTAGGAAAAGTTCTTGAAGTTGGAAANGGTAAAGCAATCGTNCAAGTCTTTGAAGGAACAACTGGATTATCTATTGCAGCAACTANTGCAAAATTTGTTGGCAAAGTTATGGAAATGCCAGTTTCAAAAGAAGTACTTGGTAGAGTCTTTGATGGATTAGGTAGACCAAAAGACGGACTTCCAGATCCAATTGCTGATAAATTTATTGATATTAANGGTGAACCAATGAATCCTGAACAACGTGAATATCCAAAAGATTTCATTCAAACTGGTGTATCTGTTATTGATGGAATGATTACTCTNGTAAGAGGACAAAAACTTCCAATNTTTTCGGGTTCTGGTATGTCTCACAATCTCTTAGCAGCACAAATTGCAAGACAAGCAAGTGTAGTTGGAACAACTGATGACTTTGCTGTGGTCTTTGCAGCAATTGGTGTNCAATACAGTGAAGCAGAATANTTNAGACGAAGTCTTGAAGAATCTGGTGCACTAAAGAGAAGTGTTCTATTTCTAAANACNGCAGATGATCCTGCAATTGAAAGAATCATTACTCCTCGTGTNGCTTTAACNGTCGCTGAATATTTGGCATTTGAATTAGGAATGCACGTTCTGGTAATTCTTACAGATATGACTAACTATGCTGAAGCACTTAGAGAAATTAGTGCAGCAAGAGAAGAAGTTCCTGGAAGAAAAGGCTATCCTGGATATCTATACACTGACCTTTCAACAATATATGAAAGAGCAGGAAAACTTAATGGAAGAAAAGGNAGTGTTACACAAGTTCCAATCTTGTCAATGCCATCTGATGATATTACTCACCCAATTCCTGATCTTACTGGTTACATTACAGAAGGACAAATTGTACTTGGTAGAGACTTGTTTAGACAAGGAGTTTATCCNCCAGTCAANATNTTGATGAGTCTTAGTAGACTNATGAAAGACGGTATTGGTGAAGGAAGTACANGAGCCGATCATAGTGAAATTTCTAATCAAGTTTATGATGCATATTCTAGAGCACAAGAAGTCAGAGCACTTGCAGGTATTGTAGGTAAAGCAGGATTAACTGACATTGATTTGAAATACATGGATGTTGGTGATGTCTTTGAAAATGAGTTCCTTACACAGGCAACTGATGANAATAGAACTATTGAAGAAACACTTNGCGTNTTATGGAAGATTGTTTCAAAATTACCAAAGAATGAAATTACTAAAATCAAAGACAAATACGTAGAACANTATTATCAGGANGAGTAGCAAAATGTCATTTGGACAAAATGNTNCTGCCACAAAAATTGAACTTTTCAAATACAAAAAGTCTAGTCAAGTAGCAACAATGGTTCAGAAAATTTTAGATGATAAACGTAAAGTTCTCTTAAAAAATATTGAAGAAATGATTGATGAAGCTTCTAAAGCAAGAGGCGGAATTTGGGATCCTTTACAAGATATCTACAAATCAGTTAATGAAGCATATCTANCATTAGGAACTGCTACTGTNGATTCTGTAGCTGCTTCTACACCTCCTGTAATGGAAGTAGAAGTTAATGTACGTAGAGTTGTTGATGTAAAGATACCTGCACTTTCAGTTACTGAAAAAGATACAAAATCAATGCCTTATGGATTTGCAGATACAAATTCTTCAATTGATAGAGCCGCAAAACAAATCAAAGAANTACTTCCAAAAATTTGTAAAGCAGCAGAATATGAAAATTCTATCTTTAGTCTTGCAAAAGCATTAGAAAAGACCCAAAAACTACTAAATGCGCTTGAAAATGTAATTATTCCTCAATATCAACAAAAAATTAGATTTATTGTTGCAACTCTTGAAGAAAGAGAANGGGAAGAATTCGCAAAGTTAAAAAAAGTCAAAGCAAAGATGGAAAGTAGATAATTATGTCAAAAGAAGAAATAAAAAAATTAGTTGAAAATTCAAAAAAAGAATTAGATGNAGACCACGAAAATTTCAAAAAATCTATTCAGGATGAATTAGCCTCTTTAAAGAAAAAAACTTTAGATCANATTTNAAGTTCTANTATNTTTAAAGAAAAANAATTTTTNNTCATATTTTATTATCATGATTTAAATAAGGAATTATGTCGAAAATTGAATATGAAACCGGTAGTTTTACTGTTATCATTTGCCGCTGTTGCATTAATGGCAGCAGGTCTTACTGACGTTGCATTTGCTGAAGAAGAAGTTGCAACTGGCGGAATGAGTGATGGCTCCAAATTAATTGGTGCTGGTATAGCATTTGGTGTTGCAGCAGGTGGTGCAGGTGTTGGNTTAGGCCAAGTAGGTGCAGCCGGTCTTGCAGTTATCAGTGAAAATCCAGCTTTACAATCAAAGGTATTCATCTTCGTAGGTATGGTCGAGTCAATCGCTATCTATGGTATAGTAATGATGTTTATCATCTTAGGACAATAGTTCTAANAAATTTTTTAATTTTTGAATTTCTTTTTTAATTATATTTTAGCTGGTTTACATCTAAAACCCTTGAACAATANCTGCACTTGAGAACTCTTCCCTCTTTATCAATTACATCCATAATGGATTCAATGTGNTCTGTACTGTTTGTAATACAATCAGGATTAGAGCATCGGAATATNCTGTCTATTTCATTTGGTAATGACACTCTTCGTTTNTCAACTAATTTGTAATCTTTTATCATNTTGATTGTGGCCTTTGGGGCAATTACTGCAAGTTTGTTTGTATCATCATCTTTTAGAAACTTGTTTTCAATNTTGATAATGTCTTTTTTCTTGAATTTACCACTTGGCATATTCAAGGCAATTGTGATTAAACCTCCATCTGCACCATCTATTCGTAATGCANTAAGAACTTGTAGGCCTTTNCCTTCATCNATATGGTCAATTACTGTGCCTTCTTTGATTCGTCGAACCATTAGGTCGGACTGTTCCATCAGAATACTTTGTATAGTGACCTGTATATATTATTGAAAGAATGAACGAATTTTATCAACAAGATATTATCTCAATTANGGACTATTCTAAAGAAAAACTTGAAAAAATCTTTACATCGACTGANAAAATAATGAATCTAAATCCANCTGATAGACGAGAAATATGTAAAGGCAAAACATTGGGATATTTGTTTTACGAGCCAAGTACAAGAACTCGTCTTAGTTTTGATTCAGCAATGGCATCTATTGGTGGAAACTCATTAGGAATNTCTAATATNTCATCATCTTCAACTCAAAAAGGCGAAAGTCTTGCAGATACTGTAAAAATAATGTCAATTTATTCAGANGCTCTTATCTTACGACATACTTTAGATGGTTCTAGTAGNTTCGCAGCTGAAGTTTCAGAAAAACCTGTAATTAATGCAGGTAGTGGAACTGAAGAACANCCAACTCAAGCAATTCAAGATTTGTTTACAATTAAAAAAGAAAAGAAAAAGATTGACGGTTTAAAGATTGGAATTGTTGGTGATCTAAAGTATGGACGAACTGTTTATTCTTTGTTACATGGACTTGGAAATTATGATGTAGATGTTCGTTTAATTTCTCCAGAGTCTCTAAAAATTAGAACTGANTCAGTTTATGAAATTAAAAAGAAATTAGAATTTACTGAATCTACAAANATTGAAGAACATATTGACGAACTTGATGTTCTTTATGTGACTCGAATCCAGAAAGAAAGATTTCCTGATGAAGAAGAATATCTTAAAGTCAAAGGAAGCTATGTTGTAGGATTAGATTTACTAAAACAAATGAAAANTGATTCAATAATTTTACATCCTCTTCCNAGAATAGATGAAATCTCTCCTGATGTTGATAAAACAAAAAATGCAAAATACTTTAAACAAGCTGAATATGGAAAACATACTCGTGCAGCATTATTAGGTTTAACACTTAATGAAAATGGGTTTTAATTTTTAAAATCCGTATCCAATATATCTAAAGACATTTCAATATGATTACTTGACAGAAACAAAAACNATTCCAATCTTTCCTTTAGANNTAGTTCTATTTCCTAGACANTCNCTTCCACTTCGAGTCTTTGAGCCTAGATACAAACAGTTAGTTGATGATTGTATGTTAGGTGATGGCCAATTTGGTGTGTGTTTAATTGATGAAAATAATTCAGTAAACGGTTGGAATTCTCCTAAATTAATTGGAACAATTGCCAAAATTACAGAATGTAAAGATGTTGAACTTGATGGGTTGCAATTACATATTGAGACTATTGGCAGAAATTCATTTAAAATNAAAAAAATAATTTCNCCATCAATCCCTCAACCTGAAAATTATGATCCTCTTTCAGTAGAGGGACATCAACAAGTATCTGAAATACATGAAAAAATTGGAACNGCAAAGAAAATGTATATTCAAGCTGAAGTTGAAATGATTTCNGAAATTGATGAAAATATTTCATTAGANCAATGGGAACGATTAGTACAATTATGGAAAAAGAAAATTATTGCACAAGCATTACCTCAAGTTGTTGAANCNCATGCATTAGATCACGTTTTGGAACAATATTATCTCCTCACAGACACCCCAATGATTGATTATGTTTACTCTCTTGCAGCACTTGGAGCAAAAATTCCAAATGAACTTCAACCAATCCTTGAGGCTACAAATATGGAAGATTTAATTCAAAAAGTTGAAAAATTACTTACAATATAATAGTCCTATTTGTAAATTTGAAACAATAATGTCTTTATCAAAATTTGTANTTTTTACAATGATAATTTGTCTATTGTTTCCTGCTAGTAGTGTTTATGGTCATGGTTTAGGAATTGAAACAATTTCTTCAATTAATGTTCAAGGNAAAAATTTGTCTGTAACAGTTGAAATGCCCATGTATTTTGAAAATGAGCAAGAACAACTAACAATTACTGCTATTGAAAATACTTCNGNTGAAACTGCAAAAAATGTCACATTTCTCATTGGATTATTCCATAACGATGAAATGATTTTTAGAAATTATTTTTTCACTGATGATGGGATTTTACCAATTAAAATCAAACCAACACAAGAAGAAGAAATTACAATTCATGGNCAACAAGACTCCNTACTTGGTGCCTGGCATGGAACTGATTCAAATCCTNTAGAAATTACAGGNCCTTTGTTTGAATCCGGNGGTTTGTATACTTTTGAGATTGAAATAAGAACTATTGATGAGCCTACTAATATTATTGAAAATTCTGGANTCTATAATGCCGATTTGAGTATCATTGATACTGNNANTTTNATGCAAAAGGATTCTGAAAACAAGGATGTAAAATTTGGTTTTAAATCATATTTTGATTCTATNTCTAATTTTGTNTATGATCATANAGCAAAGGAAGTACAATTCGAAATGCCTTTTGATTGGAGTGAAAAACAAATGTCACACGTATCTGTTGTNCATGTAGAATCACATTTNCCAAAAGACTTTGTTGAATTTTTATCTCCTAGTTATTCAGGNTATGTAAATGGAATTGAACTCTTCAAGTCTTCAGTATCTGTTGATGATTATACTGAAGAAGATGAAAGAATAGTTCATTTTGTTTTGTTACAAGATCATTTAAGATTTTTGAAAAATGAAATGAGAAATTCAGGTGAATCATTACCTGATAATATTGTGTTTACATTATCTGCNAGTGAAGATNTTGCATTTCCTTTAGAAGCATATACCAAAAGTGAGGACTTTAAAATTAATCTATCATGGGATCCATTNGAAGTAGAATCTGGANTNAGTACTAACTTTATTTTTACAATTAGGGATGCAAGAACAAATGAACCATTAAGAANTTCTGATTATACATTTGTAATAATTCAAAATGGAAACGAAATTTATCGNACAAATGGATTAGCACAAGTTGGTGGAGAGTTTGAAAAATTTACATTTGCTGAGGGTCAAACAGGACCAACTATAATTAAATTTGAAAATATTAGAAACACAGGCCANGAAACTGAATTTGGTTTAGTTGTCACATCTGGNTCTAAAGTATTNTCTGGAGNNCAAGAAATTCCTGAAGANNCTGTTACAGAAAATGGNGGAGGNTGTCTCATAGCTACTGCAACATATGGTNNTGAGATGGCATTAGAAGTTCAACAANTACGAGAACTNAGAGATAACACACTACTACAAACAGAATCAGGTACAANCTTCATGAGTACATTCAATGATGTTTACTATTCATTCTCACCNGTAATTG
>PBZV01000032.1 GCA_002730325.1 Nitrososphaerota archaeon | reverse complement strand
TAACCAATCATGTATTTTGGTAAATATGTTAATAGATCCTGCAGATTATGGGATAATTGAAATTCAAGAATCAGCAAAAGAGATTTCAGAATCACATATTGATGAAATTAATCAAATATTTGATACAGATGCAAAATTTCATTCAGCATACATCTATACTGAAAATGAATCAAAAAACATACTTGCAATATCGGGAGATTATTCAGACAAGACAGTAATTACAGGAGTATTCACAATGCCCATGGAAGATACAAATTCTATGTATGAAAGAATTTCATCCACACTAATTCCAAAAACAATCAGAGATGGAGGAGGATTTTACAATATTGCAAAGGATTTGTCGTTTGAAGAGAATACAGAATTTTTGTTTTCATTAATTCCATTAGATTCAAAATCACTTTTACAGTTAAAATTATCAATTGATTACCCAAATAGTGCAGGGGCAATTTCAGAAATAAATCCATTAGATTTTCTCAAAACAGATAACATCCACAGATCAGATTATTTTTCATCAGGATCCTATCCAATTAATTCAATAATTCAAGTAATCATTCTATCACCAGAAAATGAAGAAATTTCAAATATCAATGGGAATATTATTCCAACACAAATAATCGATAATGAAAAGATTCCAACAGATGTTTCAAAAGATGGGTGGATTTTTGATCCTCAAGAAGGGCAAACAATTCAAGGAAAATACATTTTTGGTAATGAAACATCAATTAGTAAAGAGAAATTAAAATTTTCATTGGGGAATAGTGAATTAGTTGAGCCCCAAGCTGAATTTGATGAATCAATTGCAATAGTAATAATTATTTCAATTATTGCAATAACTGCTGCGATATTTTTTCTTAAAGGATTTAAAAAATAGCTATAACAAAAGAACCGCTGCTGCAAACACAGTTGTCCATTTTCCATCTTTATCACCTCGTGTTGATTGAGTAACGTGATGAGTATTGTAAATTTGGCCCGAAATTGACCACTGTTGTCTTTTTTCGTCCCAGTTCTTATCAACATCAAACGGAATACCTAATGAAGATGCAAGCATTTGTGCTGCAATATCTTCAGCATAATCACCAGCCTGAGTTTCATTTTGACCAAATGATTCGTATTCAGAAAGATATCCATATCTTTTTGGATCTTTTGGTTGTGCAATACCTACAGATGCAGAACACATTCTATGAGGTTCATTAGTTTGATTTTTAGAATAAATTGTAAAAAGAATTTGTCCAGGACTGATTTTTTTCAAACCTTCTTTTCTAGAAATTAGTTTTGCGTTAGGTGGAAAAATACTTGAAATTAACACTAGGTTTGTTCCAGCAATTCCAGCATCTCTTAAGGCATATTCAAAACTAGTAAGTCGATCTGAATGAACACCTTTACCTTTTGTAAGAAATAGATTTTTTGCAACTAAGTCTAGCATTTCTGAATTGATGAAATAAAAATATTATTTATATTTTAATAAATGATAATAATTCCTAGTAATTCAATTCAAAATCAAATAGTTACAAAACTAACTAGTCACGATGTTTTTTCTTCTTCTTTCTTTTGTCTGGTTCTGCTTTAATTTGAGTCAAAAAGAGAAATGCGAAAAATGCGCCTAATCCAATATTTATCACGCCCATGAAAGTAATCATGAGTTTAAAGTTGGCAGGAGTAATTCCAGACAATCCAATTAGTATACCCACAGTACCAGTTGCGAAAAACATCATCATCAATACTTTAACCCGAGTAGGTTCGATGTATCTCATAATAGATATCAAAAAAGCCCAATATTATAAACTCACGCTTAAACGAAATTTTTACTCAAAAGAGTCATTCAAATCTATTCTCAAGTAACATTTTAAACCTGAAAAAGTTCATTTCAATTTGTGCCAATGTAGCTCAGCCTGGTTAGAGCAACTGATTTGTAATCAGTAGGTCGTGGGTTCGGATCCCGTCATTGGCTTTTTTAAATTTCTAAAATTTTTCACCAAATTATTTGGTCGTGCAAAAAAACAAGAGTATTTTCAAACAAAATCAAACAGTATCACATCAAATAATTTTAGAACATAAAAGGAATTCAAGAAACTTTACATTCAAGGAACAAGCGTTTATTAGACCTTTTTAGGAATGGCGGATATCGGAATAATGACGAGCAAGCAATGAAGCTTTTCGTCATTGCTTAAGAGAAGAAAACAAAATGACAAAATTTCAAGATTTAGGATTAAANGACGACATACTAAAAGGAATTGNAGATCAAGGATTTGANGAAGCATTTCCAATTCAAGANGCAGTTATTCCAGTATTACTTACAGGTAGAGATGTCGTAGGACAAGCACATACAGGTTCTGGTAAAACTGCAGCATTTGCATTAGCAATGTTACAAGAGATTCAACCAAGAAATGGAATTCAAGGATTGATCATGGCNCCAACAAGAGAACTTGCAATGCAAATCACAGNAGAAATCAAAAAATTTGCAAAGCATACAAAAATCAAAGTAGCAACAGTTTACGGAGGACAAGGAATGGGANTCCAACTAGATGCACTACATAGAGGAGTNGAAATTGTTGTTGCAACCCCGGGTAGACTAATTGATCATCTCAAAAGAGGTTCAATAGAGCTCAGAGATATTTCACANATCGTTCTAGATGAAGCAGACACAATGTTAGATATGGGATTTGTAGANGATATTTCATTTATTTTAGATTTGGCACCAGAAGAAAGAGTCATGTCATTGTTTTCAGCAACAATGCCAACTGAAATCCTAAGATTGTCAGAAGAGTATCTAAATAATCCAAAACAGTTTCTTTTGGATGCAGATGACCTTAGTGGGGAAGGAATAGATCAATCATTTTTAGTAATTAAAGACAGAGACAAATTCAAGTATCTTATTGATTTTNTCAAACCAATCAAAGGACAAGTNATTGTGTTTTGTTCAACAAANTATAGNACAAGAGATGTTGCAAAATTCCTCCANCAAGAAAAATTTGATGCAGTNGCAATTGAAGGAGACATGTCACAACATAGAAGAGANCAATCTATGGGGAAGTTNCGAAGTGGTAANGCAGATATNTTAGTTGCAACAGATGTAGCNTCCAGAGGTATTGATGTTCCAAGAGTTGAATTAGTAATTAATTATGATGTTCCAAATGTAGAGNTGGCATATTTCCATAGAATTGGNAGAACNGCCAGAGCAGGGGCAGAAGGTAGAGCAATAACATTTGTNTCATATTCATCAGTAGGAGATTGGAATTTAATTAAACGTCAAATCAAAGTTCCTCTAAGAGATTTAAACCAAGAAATGGGAATTCAAATTTCAATCCCAGATCCACTAAAAAGACAAATGCCATCAAGAAGATATGGCGGTCAATCAAGGTCAAATTATTCCAGAGGAGGTCGTTCTGGNGGATATGGAAGATCNGGAGGCGGAGGATATGGAAGATCNGGAGGTAGAAGTTCAAGAGATGATAGAGGAAGTNGAAAAAGACAAGGGGATAAAGATGGGAAAAATAGCTACGGCGGACGTAGTAGATGGTAANANCTGTAAAACTTAAAGACCTGAACNTTGTAATTCATAACAAGAAAAAATAATGCANAAAGGATTCATTTTATTAAATTGTGATCTNGGCGCTGAAGAATATGTCGNAGANGAATTAAATCAAATGCAGANCATAAGTAATGCATATCTNACATTTGGAGCATATGATGTCATTGCNGAAATTCAAACAAAGAGNCAAGATGATTTTGAAAAAGCAATTGCAGTGATTAGAAAACTNTCAAGAGTTGTAAGTACAATGACACTTAATGTGATCAGTCCCGAANAATNGTCCAGANAAGATTGTCTATTTTGCGAATAANTGTTATATGAGATAATTCNGAATTACTTCAAATTGCAAAAAATTGATTATGAAGGAACAGTATGGGTACTTAATTATAATAATCCTCAGCCANTAGTAGACCACNCACTNCTAATGTTAGAAAAACATGGAGTTAAACGAGAAGANATCANCCTAACAGAAACACCAACAGCAAAAGTAGGTTCAATAGTGGTCGAAATTTGGCCATATGAGCTAATCATTGGAAGAGTAAGGACAACTCGTAATGACTCATTTATCAGCGGTACTGAGTTTACTATTGAATTAAAATTAGACGAAAATGGAAATTATTTAGATTATCTTTGAAAAAGAAAAAAATTCAAAATATCATTATTGTTGTAATACTTATTTCAATAGTTGGAGNNATTNTTATCTATAATTATTCATTTGAGCAAACAAAACAAAAAGGATTNCAATTTGGAGTAGAATTAGAACAAATTCAAGAAGAAGTAAAAGAATTACAAANAAAATTTTATTCTGAAAAAATAAGGTGGGAAGAAGGAGACATTACAAAAGAAGAATTATCAAAATTCTATGAAATCCATCAAAAAGAATTTGAAAAAATAATTTNAAAATATGATGAATTATCACCTCCGGATCTATTCAAAAGTTCAGTAGATTTGTTAAAAATATCATCTACGACACAACTAGAAAGTGATTTAGAATTCATNAAATGGATCAANACAGGAGATGAATCAGCAAAAGTTCGTTCAGATGCACAGTTTCAAGAATCATTNGAATANGAAATGTTAGGATTAGTTGAATTTTATTCTGCAAAAACAGGAATTAAGAATTATGACGAACCTGAAAAATTTAATGCNCCACAAAGTGGATTAACACAAAGAGTAATTCAAATTTCAGAAAATATGAAAAGNCAATGTGATATCGAATTTAAAAATGANTTAGGAGGATTTGATTCAGATGAAATAGAAGTTGAGTGGTTTAATTGNAANAATAAGGCTCAAAAATGGAAGATTGAACANTTNCCATAATTGAAAAAATCCAAAAATTNNAAATATCAAAGAAGATNACAATAAATCTGACGTTTGTAACAAATNCAAAATNGGAGAGATTTCCAGNATNAGTTGTTTTTTTTCAAGAGGTATCGGNTTTGAAAATTTTATTGGNAAAGTGATTGTGAGCATGTCTTGATCNGTATGAGATATTCTAATAGAATGAAATTGAACTTTTGNNTNAATTANGAANTTNTTCCATTTTTGTAAATGCTCAGAAACACGAGATANATTTTCTNGTACATTAGANANAANAGTNTCCAAATCAGTATCAAACAAACGAAATTTCACTANAGGAATNAGNANCATTCCACCCAAAATAGGATCATGATTTTTTTGCATTAATGANATNATTTGTTCAGANTTTTCTTTAGGGAAAATATCACCATAGTCAGGATCAAAATATCCAGCAATCAATTTTTTAGAATCAAATATACGAAAATATTCTTCCTCATAGTCTAATTTCCACAATATATTTCAAAATAATTTGTGGGCAAATAAACAATTTTTCAAAGACAATTAAATAAACTAGGAAATGAAGAAAAAATAATGGNAATTTCTAAAGAAAANAAAGAATTCATNGACAGTTTAGTAGATTATTACATTAGTGANTCAGAATCNTATANACANATTGCAGAGAATTTTATTCCAGAAGTAGAATCTATTCCAGATACNGCATTNGGAATTATTACAGGTTGTGTNTATGCAGGATTTCTACAAGCATACCAAAATCAACAACAAACACCANATCTAGAAGATGTNAAAGAATTCAATCAGATTATGAAAGAAAGNGCACCTCTAATCAAAAAATCAATTTTAGNGCCTGAAACACTACAAACAAAAGAAAAANANGNANCNATCAGAAGNCAAAGAAANTAATTCNTAAATGNTAATTGAAAAANNTCATCAAGATATTATTAGAAATCAATTTAAAAATCAATACAGTTTAATTTCAATCAAAATTTAATTGATTTATGAAAATTGATGGAAGTAAAATTATTTTTTATTTNGGGGTTNCGTCTGCNGTTGTTACAGCAATNATGGTATTNTATTTCTCAATTCGTTAGAGATAAATCATCTAAAGAANANANCAAAACATTGTCAGCAACAAATGAGTTCAAAATTACACAAATTNTGGATAATGGGCAAATGATCCAATTAACATTAATTGAAAATGTCTCAACTGAGCCAATTTCACAAAAACAGATGATAATAGAAAATGTTGCAAAAAAATTAGATTCAGAAACTAAAGAGCAAGTAATGCCATTATTGGAAGCAATACTACAAGCTCAACCAACNGTAAATATCAAATCATATCAACAAACACAAATCACTATGGCAATGCCAAAATCAAGATACGACNGCATGGGCAGACCTCAAGTAGGAAAAATAATTTCAGTAGATTTGAAAACTAATTAGAGAGCAGAATTTATTTCATCAATAGTTTTCAAAGGTAAGGAACANGANAANTTTTTACAAACAAAAACTGAAGTTTTNGAAANGAATTCTTTACCNACAAAGAAAGGNTACTCNGTTAATTTTTNTAATTGAGAGTTATCNTCAATTGCAACTCTAAATGAATNGGGCAAATAAGTTTCAAAAAGCAATTTACAAATTTCAGAATTTTCAGTATTAATGATAGTAATTTCTATAGGTTTTTCCAAGTAGATTGCAAGAGTATTTAGCAAATATCCAAACCCAAAAGGGTTTTCTGCAGCTGTTTGTGCCTGAGATTCTAGAATTTTTGTAACAATTTCAAGAAATTCTTGTTCTTGTGAAAAATGAAACAGCCTCAACATTACAAAAGATGAAACAGAGTTCCCAGAAGGCAAAGATAAATCATAATTACTTTTTGGTCTTATGATTAGTTTTTCATGGGAATCTGAAGTCATGAAGAAATTATTGTTAGATGAATCCCAAAAATGATCAACTAAATGGTGACCCAGTTTTAAAGCCATTTGGAGGTATTTTGAATTAGGTTTAATTTCAAAAACATCAAGCAATGCATTAATAAAAAAAGAATAGTCTTCAAGATATCCATCAATTTTTGCAGTTCCATTTTTGTAAGTTCGTAATAATTTTCCGTTTTGAAAAAGATTGTTTTCAATAAACGAGATGCAATTTGTTGCGGCATCAAGGTACTTTACATTATTAGTTACACAATACCCTTTTGCAAATGCAGTAATCATCAAAGAATTCCAAGAAACTAGAATTTTATCATCTAATCCAGGAGAAATCCTAGAGGAACGTACTTTTAATAATTTTTCAGAACAAGATATTAAAATTTCTTGAACCTTTTGTTCGGTAATTCCAAAATTAAAGGCAATATTAGAGAGATTCAAATTATTGCATAAAATATTATCACCTTCCCAATTTCCACCATCAGTGACATCATAAAACAAGCAGAAAACATCAGTATCTTTACCAAGAATTTCTTTGATTTGTTTTTTTGACCAAACATANAATTTNCCTTCNACACCNTCAGAATCTGCATCATATGCAGAATAAAATCCNCCTTCAGAAGAAGTCATTTCACGTAAAACAAAATTNAGAGTTTTTTGCATAATATCAAGATANAAAGGATCTTTGGTAATCTGATANGCTTCAGCATAATTTACNGGAATCAGNGCGTTATCATAAAGCATTTTTTCAAAATGAGGAACCANCCATTTNCTATCAGTAGAATATCGATGAAAACCACCNCCAATNTGATCAAAAATTCCTCCATTTGCCATTTTTTTGAGTGTTTTGAGNCCAAATTCAGTAAATTTTGAATGNCCTGAAAGTTTTGCATAGTGAAANAAAAATGAAATATTTGCAGCGTTGGGAAATTTNGGNGCTGCACCAAATCCACCATANNTGGAATCACCTAATTGAAACAGATTCAGAGCTGCCTCATCAAGTATTATTCGCTCTAGTTTAGAAGGANNTGTNACAGTTTCTGTTTTGTGTAATTTNTCAAGNAAATTTTCNGCAGACTTTTCAATATCTTTTGGTTTTTCATTCCACGCTTGNGAGAGTTGTCNACATATACTACCAAATCCAGGTCGNCCNTANGAATCCAATATTGGAAAATAAGTTCCAACATAGAATGGTTTTTGATCAGGAGTAAGAAAAATACTCAATGGCCATCCNCCTTGACCAGTGGCAATCTGACAANCTTTTTGATAGATATCATCAATATCAGGTCTNTCTTCNCNGTCAACTTTGATGTTAACAAAATTTTCATTCATAAATTTTGCAANATCTTCATTTTCAAATGATTCATGAGCCATNACATGNCACCAATGGCATGCACTATAACCAATACTTAGAAAAATTGGCTTGTTTTCATCTTTAGCTTTTTTTAATGANATNTCATTCCAACCATACCAGTCAACAGGATTGNTTACATGNTGTANNAAATACGGACTGGATTCAGAAGAAAGNTGATTTTNCATAATTAATTACTANGNATGTATGATATTTGTACCTAGTTAGATTAACCCCAAATTCCACGGCCNTCAGTTAATTCATAAATTCNGACATTGATTNTTTTTAATAATTTTTCTTTAGATTTGTGTGCTTTTTTATCATGNCTGTAATCTTTTTTTTCAATTAGTTGTTCNAATCTACTTAATTGATCTAGTGAGAGATTTTTAAATTCATTTTTTGAACTTGTGATTAATTGCAAAAGACTNACTCGTTCTTTNTCTTCATCAGAAATTTCAGTCATGAAATANCATACAAGAGGTTCTTTATTTTTCTAGTGGAATANAATTNTCANATATCAAAATATTTGAAATAAAGACTAGTTTTGAACAATCATTTTAGATNNTCAATCATTGTATAATATTTACAAAGTCAGAAAANGGCANAGTAAAAGCAAAAAAACATCATAAATTAGATAGNCANANANNCAAATGCGCAATAAAAATTGATAATTTGACCAAATGATTTGTCAACTTAAGCTTTAATGAATTTCNCCTGAATATNCAAAATGCGCAATTGGGAAGGAACNTTCCAAACAAATGAACACAAATACCTAGGATTGATTTNATTTGGGNCGTCTGCANCTNTTGCAATAATTTTATTTTTAATTTTTCATCCCCAAATTGAAGCCATAAACAAANAATCACCTATTTTGATCAATATCATGTTCATTCCTGCCATGGCAGTAGGATTTCTTTATGGGGTAAGGATTACTGAACGAGCNGTAAAACCATCAGAAATTCGTAGTCCNATAAAACGATCAATTGTAAANATTTTCTTATTTTTCTTTGTAATGGGCGGAATGTTCAGTTCAGTGAACTTTGCAATCAATGGAGGCAGNGTAATGCCAGATATTTCAATTTTNGATGGAGGTCTAATCACATGGNTNAATTCCTTNGTCATATCAAATGGNGGAGCAACTTTTCTCATCATTACCAGNATNACATTGATGGCAGCAGCCACTAAAAGGATAGTAGGAATGAATTGCGGAGTCCTAGACAGATTAGTNACATGTGCNGGAACATTTGTGTTCGTTACAATGCTTGTACTAAGTTTTACAAAATCAGATCCTACATCTTCAGGNGTTTTCTTGTATACATTTTATCAAGCTGGGATTGTAGGAGGNGCATTTTTTGCAATGAATAGNTTAACAAAAAATCAAAACAAGTTAGAAGATTTTGGAAATGGNTATTAGTTATTNAGGTAAATCTACATAGATTCCAGAAATTTTGNTATTTATTCGATCCCAATATTTTTCACAACCGTCAGTCTTGAAATCATTTGCTTTACATTCATTGAAATGTNNAGTATTNTCTCTTTGCATATNATCAGCAAATANTACATTNCCTCCAATTGCTAATGCAATCAGTGCAATAGTTGCAAGACTAGCTGAAACTACAATCATAGAATATCCTACTTTTGCACGATTATGAGGCTCTTTCATTTATAGAAAATCCATTATTCCAGAATTTAATCTTTTCAAGTTTTCATTTTGCGATCAAATAGANTCAANATTNCAATAATTTACGAAAAAAAGAAAAGAAAGTACTCANAAANACACTCATTGAGNATTCAAATTTTACAATATGAATTTCTTGGACCNATTCCATTAGACCAATGGGGACCACCAATGGANAAAGTGGTATTTTTAATCATGTCCAGAGACCAAGACAAATTCAACATCACATATGCAGGAGATTGTGAAAAAACTNNAGAGTCTACTTTTTTTACAAATCATCCAAATTTTAAATGCTGGATNAAAAAATCAATTTCANAAAAATCACTATATCTAGCAATANTNCCATTATTTGAATCAGATAAAGAATATAGNGAGAANATTCTCAAAAAGATAAAAACTCGTTACAAACCTGTTTGTAATTCAGATGAATCTATTAAAACAAAACCAGATTATATTGTAAAAAATTCTGAAAAAATTTCTTGTCCAAATTGTGATGCAGAAATGAAATTAGAAAAAGTTTTCGAAAAAGCAACACAGTACAAATGCAATAGTTGTGGAAGTAATTACACTAAACCTAACTCTTGATTTTATTTTGAACATTAAATAATTCCAAAGTTAACAAATCAATTGCTTTTTTCAAATGACNAAACTCATTGATTGANTGTATTTGNCCTTCAACTAATAATCGTAATATTTTGATTGAATTTTTTTGATAATCATCAGATGCNACAATCTCCATTGCATTTATTTTTGATANTATATCATCTAGTTCTTTTAAAATTTCATCTGAAGGTTTGTGTTTTTCCATGATTAANTAATAAAATTTTGATATATGAATTGTTACAACAGTCCNCTNATANCACNANAGATTATCGTNTNTTTTCATTACTTTTGNTACNATAATCCANTATTTAGNAATTGAACANCCTNATTTTTNNGAAATTATTNNNGATTTTAAAAAAAGANTTTTCATTGTTANTGNCTAACANTACANCGNAGTGAGTTTTTTTAGAATTGCTTTCTAATTCCAATAATCACTACAGCTGGAACNCCAAGATACATNCCAAGATTTAGNAGNATTAATGANATTCCATATCCTAACACTTCTGATTCAGAATTCATATCNACATAGTTCAAGATAGATAGTGAACTAATCATAGGAGTAATTGCAATNTTTACAACTTCTTTGAAAGCNGGGTTTTNTCTTTCGTAATCTGCAACAAACGGNGAGAAGGAATAATAGATATNGTTGAATNNNTTCATGAACGATTTTCCTGATTCAGTTTGCAATAGTGTGTNNTCTCTGAGTTCTCGGAGTTGCTGAACTTGTGATGACATTTCAGAACCATAAGTGGCNGTAGCTATTAGNCANCCACCCTCAANTTGATCAATNGANTTATTGACAGNACAATTACCGTTAATGAGGACATCTCCAAATTCATCATCAGTCATTCCTTGAGATANTATCATACCATTTTGAATAACAACAATATGGNCATATCCTTCTTNACTCATTTTTTCAATTTTTGCACCAAAAACTCCTTGACGNTTAAAAGAGGAATCNCATTGAAACACCACACTATCNTCACCTTGATCTGAAATTTCCAAATAATCAAAACTTGANGATTGTAATGCGACATTCCACTGAGTATTTGAATAAANTAGTAATTTTGCATCGCCATTAGGTATTTCCNNGTCTAATTCANTTTTTATCATTTTTTCCAATGNTTGACCNGTGTTTGAGGTAGACGGTGACTGATANNCTTGAGTTCCAAATATGGTAATTTCATAANTAGATCTTGTAAACGGAATTGTCATAGTTCTATCATAAGCAGTANTTACTTCATCATAGGAATCAACTGNTTTGAATCCTGCACGAATATCAAAATTAATGTCTTCAGAATCTTTTTTTGCNTCAATTAGATCTCTAGGTAATGTAANAGTNAGNTCNCCACGAGCTCGGACATCTATTGAAATTGTTAATGATTTATCAATAGAATCTANTTCAAATCCAGTTACTTTTGCACCACTAATTTGGTATTCTAATTCATCAATTTCTTGTGCAGTNATTTCAGAAATTGAAAACGTTCCAATTACAAATAATATTAAAATCGAATAAAACAGNACATATTTCATATTTTNTTTATAAAATTAACNACATAAAATGGANTCTATTTTTTNANAAATTAAGAATNTGAGNNATACAAGTGAATAGTTATCAATAGCTCGAAATTGGCATTAATTGTGTCAACANTAAAANCAAAAAGTATTTTGTATTATTTACTTCCAGCGTTTTTTGCAATCATTGGCGGAATAATNGCAATGATCATTTTGAGAAAGTCNGATCCAAANAAAGGNAGAAACTGTGTCATTGTNGGNATNATTAGTTCAGGTTTTGCAATAGGAATGGATTATGTNAATGATATTTACAATTTACCTATGATTGGAGATTACATNAACACTTATGGAATTGCAGACTTTATTGGAGGAACAAGCATCTACGTTATTCCTCCAATTATAATTGCATATTATATTATTGACAAAATAAGAAAATAAAAAAATTGAAGTATAATTTCTAAAAGTTATTTACAAAAGGTGTGATAGAGCAAGTTGTTTTATAGTAAATCTTCATCAATGGTGCTAATTGGATCTAAATATTGTGAACAGGTACAATTTGGAACATTACACTTCCCAGCCTTGATTAATGATGTGCTGTTCTCATTTAATGTATGAATTTCATCGGTATGATGACATCGTTTGCAATTCATGAATTATCAATCTCACAAATATTTGAGTTCAGAATCATGGGATTAACACAGCCCTAGCTTCAATTTCAGAATTTTTTAATTTTTTGAGTGCGTCATTTGCATTTTCTAATGGAAATGTTTGAGTAATAACCTCAATATTTTTTTCGTTACAAATTTTGATTACTTGTTCCATATCAGCAGTAGAACCAATCAATGTGCCCCTAATTGTTTTTTCTTCAAA
The DNA here is from genome assembly GCA_002730325.1 of Nitrososphaerota archaeon. Lineage (GTDB taxonomy): Archaea > Thermoproteota > Nitrososphaeria > Nitrososphaerales > Nitrosopumilaceae > Nitrosopumilus. The sequence goes on along the minus strand of PBZV01000032.1, from coordinate 39,386 downwards.
TGCCAAAAATGAAGGATTTTCACCAACGGTTGCAATTACAATTAACCCACCCTTCTTAACGGATTTTATTGCAGTATCAGTAACAATATCGGCAGGGGCAAATACAATAGCTGCATCAAGTAATCCATGTTTTTCTTTTAAGATATCAAGGAATTCTTCTTGATTTTCTAAAAATTTTATTGCATCATCAGCACCCAATCTTTTTGCAACATCAAGATGATTTTGGGTTCGAGAAAAAGCAATCACATCACAATTTTCAACTTTGGCAAATTGAACTGCCATATGACCCACTCCACCAATTCCAAAAATTCCTATTTTTTTATGTTGTTTTGGTTCTGCAGCTTTGACTGCTTTGTATGCAGTGATTCCTGCACAAAACAAAGGAGCAGCATATTCTGCTTTCATTGTATGAGGAACAAGTGTTGCAAAATTTTCATGAACTGTAATAAATTCAGCATAACCACCTTTGAAAGATTCACCAGTAATAATTGAAGATTCACAAAGGTATTCTTTTCCATCTAAACAATAAGGACATTTTTGACATGCCTCAAGTAGCGGAGTAATTCCTGCCATATCACCAACTTTGAATTTTGTAACAGCAGTACCAATTTCAATTATTTTTCCAACTACTTCATGACCAGGAACTGTGGGCAAAGAAGGAGGGATTCCAATATCTTGCCAATCTCCTTCAATTCCATGAAGTTGTGAATGACAAACACCACAAGCTTCAATTTTTAATAAGATTTCATTTGGTCGTTTAATTTCATGTCTGTCAATTGTAGTTAATTTCAAAGGATTAGTTTCGACTTTTGCACATTCTGATAATACCATTGCACGCATTTTTTCCATGATTTTAAAAATTATTTACCGAATTTTAAGATTTGATTTGTTTTTTTAGTGCTTTTAAAATGATAAAATAATGAAAATTTCAGATTTCATAATTGGGCCAGGAATTATTTTTTTAGTTTTCGGGATAATTTTCCACCTTCAAGGATTATCCATAATTGGGCCAGAAGAATCATTCATGTATTCCAATCCAAAATGGATTACTAATGGAATTCAAATAGGAGTTGTAGGAGTTTTCATTATTGGTGTAGGAATATCAGTAAGAGTTTTCAAAAGAAAGTAAATTCCTATTATAAAATATCGACATCCACAGTATTCAAAAGAATCAAAAACCAGCAATTATAGGATTATCAGGTTTCATTATTTCTCTTAGTAGAATCGTTGCAAAAGAACCACGAGACAAGGAAAACTCTACAACATTATGATTGGATGAATAATTGGTACAATGAATTGCAGCTTGTCTAAAACCACCTTCACTACTTACCTCTTGCATTTCTTTAATGAAAAAATCTTTAGGAGTAATTTCTTCTTGTTGTAATATTTTAGATATTTGATAATCAAATCTTGTTTTTTTATAATATGAATATCCGACAAAAGGTAATGCTAATTTTTGATCCAGTCCATGAACAAATTTTCCAATAATTCCTTTAAAATCAAAGCAAACATCACCAGATTTTGCTTGAAACAAGTTTTCACCATCAGAAAAAGCCAAGCTCAAGGATTGATTAAAAATGAAAGACTGGTATGCTTGAATGTAAAATCTTCTTAAAAATAGAGGAATTGCACGTATTGCTCTAAAAGAATCACCATGTTCAATCATTTCTTTTAAAACAATTCTTTCAATATCCATTTGAAATGGAACCACATCAAAATATTTTTTATAATTTTCTCTATCAGTTAATTTTTCTCGAATCTCAGTATTTTCTTTTGAATCATAATTTGAGGTAAAGGATAAAACCAAATCAATTGCTTTTGAAAAATCTCTTTGTAGAATTGCTTTTCCAATTAGATGTGTTACAGGTCTTTTTGAACCAAATCTTTGATAACCATAAAAATTTAAAATTTTTTCATATTCAGAAAACAGTGATAGTCCTTCAGCACATTCAGAGATTTTAATTTTAAAATGATTTCCAACCATATCTTTTTTTGATAGTGGTTTTTTTACTTGACCAATTTTTTCAAGAGAATATTTTTCAGTAGAATAATTCTCAATCGCTTTTCCTTTATTTCCTGAACAAACAAATTGCTCAGTAATTGCAGATGCATCTTTCAGTCCAAGTGATTTTAATCTAATACCTTTTTTTCTAAAAATATCAGATAATGCATGATTAGTATCAATTTTTTTCTTTTTTAGCTTGTATACAGCATATCCTTCTTTGTCATTAATGGAGTTTTGAGATTTTTCAGAAATTTTTTCAGATACAAGAAAATCTTCAGGAGTCAACCTAATTTTTCCCCCAATTCCTGAAAATTCTGTACTGTAAACAGAAATTCCAATTTGGGAGTCTAAATCGGAGATCACTCTATGGTCACTGTAATGAATTTACTCACGGCAACATCTGGCAATTGTGCACCAAGAAGTATTTTATAAGAACCTAAAACAGCATCTTCACCAGATGAAATTTCTACATGAATTGGTCTAGGAGCATCAAAATCCAATTGGAAAGTTTCAGAAATATCAGATTCAAGAGATACACTAAGAAAATCATGCGTAGTGTTGTGAATTAACGATACATCAAACAAATCATTTTGAGAATTAGGAGTTACAATAAAGTTGAATTGCTTCGATTCCCCAGGGGTCAAAATAATTGAATCAGTTTCTAATTCAATTTCAAGGGGCAATGGGATAGAAGTATCAACCACTCCAATGTTATTTTCAACCCATTCAGTAAACCAAATTTTTTCACCACTTATAGTAAAATCAAAAGCTTGTGCTAATCCACAATTATCCATCACAACCCCATCACCAGATTCACAGTCTCCCCAATGAGGATTTTTTGACGGGATTTGATATTCTACAAGAGATTGTAATTTTGGATCCATCACAGAGATGTTATTTGCAGTTTGTGCATTAAAAACTAGACGTCCTTGTTCATCAGTGTCAATCCAATAAGGTCTAGAAATAGGAGATTTAACAATACCAGTTTGATTTCCATATGTTTCTAAAATAGGATCTGCCGTAATATATTGAGTAAATTCTTTTGTGGATGGATCAAAACTAAAAAACGAAGATGATGTAGTATCAGCTAGCCAGATAGTTCCATCATGAGATACGGTTGCCCCATTTGGAGTAAGTAAAGGTCTTGGCAATTCATAGATTTTTACAAAATCAAGTAACGGAAGAGATTTTTCAACAGAACTTGCAACAGAATCAAGGTAATCATTTTGATCAAATTTTACCAAAACTCCACCCTGCTGATATAACCAATTAGTAAACCAGATGTTATCACTTGCATCTACTGCAAAATCAGCAGTTACGGAATTATCGATAGGTGATGGAATACTAAGATAATTAACATCCTCACTAGATTGATTTGGATCCAATAATGTAATCTTGTTTCCCGTAAAATCATTAATAATTATTTTAGAGCCGTCAATTTCGAGTTTTTGAGGTAATGAATTTCCATCATTAGGATATGCCAGTCGGACATATGTCTCATCAAGACTTGAAAATTTCCATACAGAGTCATATGCCTCATCAGTAAACCATACAGAGCCATCAGGACCATAATCAATTCCCCACATCATAGAGCGTGTTCCTTCAGGCCAAATTGGATTATCATATTCAGTAAATGTTTCAGTAATTGGATCGAACTTTCCTAAATTGCCAGTATTTGTTTCAGTAAACCAAACATTGCCATCAAAATCAGCTACAATAGCCAATGGATTTGTGCATAATGTAGGAATTGAAAATTCTTGGATGAATTTCGTGGATTTTGCATCACTAGAACCACAAAATTGTGCACGTTCATCATCAGTAAAATTATCAGCTGGAGTTCCAGTGATAGTTAATTCGGAAGAATCAGTACCAGGATCAATTCCAGGAAATGCAATTACAACCCCAGAAGTTACCATGATTCCGCCTAGAAAAATAAATGCAAGAATTCCTTTAGTTTGTTTTTTCACAAAAATTGTCATTCAGTGGTGTTAATATCTCATACCAAGAAAGATTATAGTAATTTTAGGTCCCCAGTTATTTTATCAATTAAATTTTCAGGAGCAGGCCCAATTGAAATACAAGTTGTTGTCCCAGGAGATATCTGAGTATGTCCAGCATCAGTTACTTCAGACCAAGGGAGATTCAAATCAATTGCATGTCTTTTTACTTCTTGTAAAGATTTGAGTCCTGAAACCTTAAGGACAACTTTTTCTTGACCACCCCACCATTGTTCATACCATTCAGGATGTGATTTTCTAACATGTTCTGCACCCAAGACACAGGCATGACCAACTTGTGCTGCAATCTTTCCTTTACCCATTTCAAGATCAGTTCTAACAACAATTACTTGTTTTATGTCGCCCATACCAGTATACAATATAGGCATAATGAAAAACTTTGGAATTAAATAATTGACAAAGAAACAAAATCTGTGTACTTTGATGTAATAATTGCAGGCGGAAGTGTTGCAGGACTATTATCTGCTAGAGAGATTTCTTCAAATGGGTTCTCAGTTCTTGTAATAGAAGAAGACTATGAAATTGGGACACCCGAACACTGTGGAGGATTAGTAAGTATTGCAGGATTAGAGGAATTAGGAGTAATACCATTTAAAAAAACATTTGATCATATGATAGAATCAGCACAAATTTCAGCACCAGATGGAAGTTGTTTTGATATTAATTCAAAGAAACAAAAAGTAATTGAAATAAGTAGACGAGAATTAGACAAACAGATTGCTTTTCAAGCTCAAAAAAATGGAGCAGTAATCAAAGTTAAAACAAGTTTTCAAGAAATAACGGATACTGGAATTAGAACAAATGAAGGAAAAATAGATTGTAAAATTTTTGTTGATGCAAGAGGGGTTTCATCATTAATACACAAGGATAGAACTGGAATTATTTCATCTGCTCAATACGAAATTTATGCAGATTGGATTCACAAAGGACAAGTCAAAGTAATGTTTGATCAAGAAAAATATCCAGGATTTTTTGCATGGATAATTCCATCAAATGAAGGAAAAGGGAAAGTAGGAGTTGCAGGGAGGGGAATCAATGTTGCAGAAGCATTAGATGAAATTTTAGAAGGAAAAGAAAACTACTCCATAATCAGAAAAATTTTTGCTCCGATTTGGATTAAAGGACCAATCGAGAATTTTGTTGAAGGTAAAACAATAATTGTTGGAGATGCTGCAGGTCAGGCCAAACCTACAACTGCAGGAGGTATTTTCACTAGCGGGATGGGCGGAGTATATGCAGGTCAGGCAATTTCCAAATTCCTAAAAACAAATAATCGTTCTGAACTTTTAGAATATCAAAAAAAATGGATCGATAGATTTGGTAAAGAATTTGAAAAACAGATTTTTGCAAGAAAAATGTTAGAAAGAATAGACAATCAAACAATCAATAAATTATTCAAATCAATCACACCAGAAATCACCAAAGATATTTCAGAAAAAGATGATTTTGATTTTCACACCAGTTCAATTATCAAATTACTTGGAATGAAGGGTTCGATTAAAACGGCTCAGACGTTGATTGGTGGCGAACTTAAAAAATTATGGAGATGAATTGCGCTTAAATTCTAAGGAAGGTATAAATGATGTTTACAGAAATTCGGGTTATGTCATCTAGTATCTCATTACCAACTTGTAGTTGTTGTAATAGACACATAATGCCTAATGATAAATGTGTAAAATTCAATTGTCCAAATTGTGGTGCAGATTTGATCTGGAGATGTCAAAGTTGCAGAGAAGCTGCAAGAAATTATACATGTACTGCATGTAATTCGAGAGGACCTTAGAAAAATGGCACAATTACTATTCATTACAAAAATTTTACCTACAGGAACAGAGGTTGATCTTGATAAATTAGCAGAAACTCTCAAAACTTCATTGCCTGAAGGAATGTCAATGAAAAGACATGCAAAAGAACCACTAGCATTTGGACTAGAATTTTTGAAAGCAGAATTTGTTTTAGAAGATAAAGAAGGTCAGAGCGACGCATTAGAAAATGCAGTTAAAAATACAGAGGGTGTCAGTGAATTCGAGGTCCTCAACATGAGCCGAATGTCAGTTGACATGAAATAGGGGATTTTTTTGGTACGCAAAGAAGAGCCTTTGCAAATGAGGATTGGAGAAGCAAAACAAAGAGACGTAGGTAAAAAACGTGCCAGAATCGGTCCAGAGGCAATGGATTTTCTCAAAATTTCCCCAGGAGACATTGTTGAAATTATGGGGTCACGTTCTAGTTGTGCAGTAATTTGGCCAACGGATGAAGATGAAAAATTACCAGATATTATTAGAGTTGATGGACAAACAAGAAAAAATGTAGGTGCATCAATTAATGACATTGTAAAAATTAGAAGAGTATCATCAAAAATTGCAAAAACAATTTCACTAACACCAGTTAATGAATCAACAACAATAGACAAAGAATTTACAGATTTTGTTAAAAACAGATTGAAAGGATTGCCGATTGTTCACGGTGATGAAATCTCAGTAATGATTTTAGGAAATTCAATGGATTTTAAAATTACAAAGACATCACCAAAAGGAGTTGTTAAAATCGACCGTTCTACAAATCTTAACATCTCATCTGAAACTACAATAGATAGAAAAGTTCGTGTGACGTATGAGGAAGTCGGAGGGTTAGAAGAAAAAGTCAAAGCAATGAGAGAGATTGTAGAATTACCATTAAAACATCCAGAGTTATTTGCGAGATTAGGAATAGAACCACATAGTGGAATTCTACTTTATGGTCCACCAGGATGTGGAAAAACATTACTTGCAAAAGTTCTTGCAAGTGAATCAGAAGCTAACATGTTTTCAATTAATGGTCCAGAAATTATGAACAAGTATTATGGTGAAACAGAAGCAAAGTTAAGAGATATTTTCAAAGAAGCTAAAGACAATTCCCCAAGTATGATTTTCATTGATGAGATTGATGCAATTGCACCAAAAAGAGAAGAAGCATACGGAGATGTTGAAAAGAGAGTTGTAGCTCAAATCCTTGCATTAATGGACGGTCTTAATGATAGAGGGAATGTTATCGTTTTAGGAGCTACAAATAGGCCAGACAGTGTTGATCCGGCACTTAGAAGACCAGGAAGATTTGATAGAGAATTTGAAATCTCAGTGCCAAATGAAGATGGACGACTAGAGATTCTCGAAATTCATTCAAGAGGAATGCCAATAAGTAAAGATGTAGATCTTAAAGAATTATCATTAGAATTACATGGGTATACAGGCGCAGACATTAAATCACTCTGTAGAGAAGCTGCACTAAAATCAATTAGGAGGTACCTACCAGAAATAGATCTTGAAACAGAAAAAATCCCATCTGAAATTTTACAATCAATGCAAATCAAACTAATTGATTTTTACGAAGCAATGCAAGAAGTAATCCCCACAGCAATGAGAGAAGTATACGTTGAAAGATCCAAAGTATGGTGGCAAGATGTTGGAGGGTTAAATGAAATCAAAAAATCACTAACAGATAATCTCATTACAGCAATGAAAGAACCAAATAAATTTACAAAAATGGGAATAAAACCGCCCAAAGGTGCATTAATCTATGGCCCACCAGGATGTGGAAAAACATTACTTGCTAGGGCACTTGCAACTGAAACTGGCGCAAACATGATTTTAGTTAGAGGCCCAGAAATTCTTTCAAAATGGATGGGAGAATCTGAAAAAGCAATAAGAGAAATTTTCAGAAAGGCCAAAACATCATCACCGTGTGTCGTTATTTTTGATGAAATAGATTCTCTTGCACGAAATAGAACAGGGGAAGGGGGTTCTGGAGAAAATATACTTAGTCAAATTCTAACAGAGATTGAAGAGGGAATTTCTTCACGAGTGGTAGTAATAGGAATAACAAATAGACCAGATATTTTAGATTCTTCGTTATTAAGAACTGGTAGATTAGATTTATCATTATATGTACCGCCACCAGACGAAAAAAGTAGATTAGAAATCATCAAAATTTTAACAAAAAAAATGCCACTAACAAATGATGTAAAATTACAAGAGATTGCAATAGCAACACAGAATTTTACAGGTGCTGATTTAACAGATCTTTGTAGAGAAGCTGCAGTTCTTGCAATGAGAAACAATTCATCAAAAATTTCTAGTCAAGACTTTGCAAATTGTTTGAAGCACATTAAGCCGTCAATTACTAAAGAAATTGATCAATGGTATAAGAACATGAAGGAAAGTATATCTAACGTAGTACCAAAATCAGAGGAGAAATCATTCTACGGATAAAAATGGCAATTCCAATTCGAAATACAGTATTTGATAAAATCAAAGAAGCAAAATCATTAACGGATGTTGAGCTTCAAAAGATTTTACTTAAAGAGGAATATGAAATTCCAAATGCTAAATTTAACAAAATACTTTTAGATTTAGAAATATTGGGCCTCATCAAAGTATCATGGATTACAAAAGAAGAGCGTCGAATAGAGGTAGTAATTATTGAAAAAGAAGTAGATGAAATCGAAGAACAAAATAAAGAAGTAATGGAAAAGGATTACGAAGCCAGTTTCCCAGGTATTGATAAATAATTTCTAAAATAAGGGAAAATGAAATGCTGCATCTAATGCAACAGCTACAAAAATTATTGTAAGATAAGGTGCAGTTACCTTGTATGCTTTCCAAGCAAATTCAGAAGTAGGAGTCTTTGTTAATTTATAATGATATGCAAGCATCAATCCTCCAGATACTGCAGCAATTACAGTGTAAACAATTCCCAATCCATCTGGAATAAATGCAAGTAATAATGAAAACGGAAGTAAAATTATCGTATTACCTAAAATGTATTTTGATGTTTTTTGCATCCCAATAACTACAGGTAACATAGGAACATTTGCCTGGGCATATTCGTCTTTAATTTTCATAGCAAGACACCAAAAGTGAGAAGGAGTCCAAACAAACACCAAAAATCCAACCAAAAATCCTAACAAATCTAAACTTCCAGTAGCTGCAGCCCATCCAGCCCAAGCTGCGGCACTGCCTGCAATTCCACCAATAACAATATTTGAAGAATTAAGACGTTTTAACCAAACAGTATAGATTATAACGTAAGAGAAAATGCCAACTGCAATAAAAAATGCAGTGACAATATTTAGTGCAAAGAATCCATATATCACAGAGATACAACTAACGGCCAAACCATATATCAAAACATGTGAGGATGCCATTCGTCCAGATGGGATAGGTCTAGAACTAGTTCGAGTCATTTTAGGATCAATATCTTTATCATAATAGTGATTCAGAGCACTAGAACCGGCTGAAGCCAATGCACCAGCAACAATAATGTGCAAATAATGAGATAATTCAAGTTCAGGTGCACCATCAACTAATTTACTTGCAGCATACATCGATGTAACAGCAGTGATAACTAGAAGAACAATAATCCGGGGTTTGGATATTTCCAGTATTTCTTTTAATCCCAATTCACTCTATCCTATTCCAAAGCCATTTAATTTCTTCGTATATCTGATCTATACAATTTCAAAAGGAATAAGTATCTCACTCCTATCAGCTACTTTAAATGAGTAATTGGGACCTCATGATGCCGGGAATGGGACTAACAGCCATAGGTTTGGCTGGAGTTGTGATATCGTACGCAGGTATCGCGCACACGTTCATCGACGGCATGCATGCTATGACTGGTTTGACTATGTTTATCGGATTAATTTTCCTCGCAGTAGGTATCTTAGATGGTGGAGTTTCAACTAGTAATAAAGCAAAAGCAACCACTTTGGTAATTGTTTCAATTGCATTGGGGTTCGGGATGTTTGCATTTACAATGAATACATCAAACTTTACAGTTACAATTGCAGGAATTTTAATGGCAATTGCATTCCCAGCTATTCTCATTGCATATTTAGCAATGAAGCATCCTCAATATGTTAAGCCAATAGGATCTATTTCAGGCATGGCAGCAGCCACAGGAATTATTGTATGGTTGGCATTTGGATTTGTTAGTCCAGATACATACATGATACCACCAGTTCAAATCGAAGAACCAAGTGAGGACATTACACCGTCAGGACCAATTTTTGCAATTGAGATTATCGAGGGCTCTGCACAAGAAGGGAACCCAGATTACAAACCAGATGTTGCAATAGTGTCACAGGGATATAATATAGAATGGACAAATGCAGATTCTGTAGCGCATACAGTTACTAGTTCAGAAGACTTTGGAGAAACATTTGATTCTAGTTTAATGAGTGCAGGAGATGTTTTCACTTTAGATACAAATAACTTAGAAATTGGAGAATACGAATATTTGTGTATTGTGCATCCTTGGATGATTGCAACGATAATTATTGAAGAACCAAAAGAACCACAAAAAGTTTCAATTCCACAAGGTGCAGGAATTCCAGAGGATGGGCAAGTTTACTATGACCCACAAGTAATTGATGTTACAGTTGGAACTGCAATTATATGGGATAATGTAGACAGTACAGTTCACACAGTAACATCAGGTCAAGTACCAGAGGCAGATGGATTGTTTGATTCAGAAATGATGTCAGCAGGGGATGTTTTTGAATTCACATTTACAGAGGTAGGAAGTTATGATTATTACTGTACATTCCATCCATGGATGGTAGGAACTGTAAACGTAGAATAGATTTGCAAAAAATTATTCTTTCAAAATCACAGAAAAAAATTCTCTTAGACCATTCTCATAAAGAAGAACCAAATGAATCATGTGCGATTTTATACGGAGATAAAAATAATGAAACATACACAGTAAAAGAAATTTGGTTAACAGAAAACATCGACTCATCTCCAGTAGAATTCACATTATCACCAGAACAAACTTTGGAGATGCATCAAAAAGAGAAAGAAATGAATTTAGAAATTATTGGAATTTTTCATTCACATCCAAACTCAGAAGCATATCCATCAAATACAGATAAGAAATTTATGGAAAATAATTCATATGTTTGGATAATTTATTCTGGGATGAATAAAAACTTCAAAGCATATGTATTAGAATCAGGTATTTCAGAGATTCCAATTCAAAATTAATTTGATTGTAAACTAAATTCTGCACGATTCCCATCAACATTATCAAGAATGGTCTTATCAGTTGTCATGATCTTGCCAATCACATTAACAGCAGATGCAGGAGTTATTTCTCCAGGATTTCCAATTGGAGTAGGACCAAAAAATAGACAAATTGCTTTTCCAGTAGGCCAATATGCAACATCATAAAGGGAAACTAGTTGTTTTGCATTTTCTTCAGGTTGTGCAATTGGAGATTTTGAAGAATAAATTTCATCACCCCAGACATTAAGATCAACTGTAAAAGGCAATGCCAAAAGAAAATCGTTTACAGTTTTAGGGGAATTGGAATCATCTAATTCAAAAAGGATAGAAGGTAAAGAAGGAATTTTAATTTCAACTACATGCTTCATGAATTTAGATAATTTTAGCATTAGAAAACTTTTGAGGTTAAAAAATGTAAATCATACATAGTGCCAGTATGGAAATTTTTAGTAGCAGTTTAAAAGAATTGAGGGGTAATTTTTTTTAGATTTGACAAAAAATGTGATAATTATTGGAGCAGGAATTAGTGGATTATCCACTGCAGCATTGTTAACAAATGAAAATATTTCAGTACAAGTGTTTGAAAAAAACTCAAAGGTAGGAGGTAGAACAGCATGTTCCTTATTTCGAAATCATATACTCGATAATGGATTTCACATTATGCCATTTTACAAGACATCAGCAGTTTATCAAATTTTAGAAAAAATAGGGATTGTTTCAAGATTAAAACTCACAAAAGTTGATAAGATTAAATTTTTTCAAGGAAAGAAATTTTTTAAATATCCTAGAGGGATTGTCGATATTCTAAAATTATCAATGATTCCATTTTCAAATCGCCTAAAATTATTATTCATTTTACTTCCAATGGCATTCTCATCAATGGAAAAAGCAGAAAAGTTAGACAATAAGTCATTAACAGAAATTACTAAAAAACTCGACAAAAAAATTAAATCATTTTTTGATGCAGTTTGTATGCTTGCCTTTGCAGATACACCAGAACATGTCTCATTAGGAGAATTTGTAAGAACAATGATAAGGTCCAATCCATTTAAAGGAGGAACTAGTGAATTTGCATATCCCACCGAAGGAGGATATGATAAAATTTCTGAACTGTTAACAGAATATGTTCATGAAAAAAATAACAAAATTCTACTCAATTCATACATCAAAAAAATCGTAGTTGAAAAAGGACACGTAAAAGGAGTAATTGATCAGAATGATAAATTTATAGAATCAAATTGTGTTGTGGTATCTAATCCAGCTTACATGGCTGTAAGGCAGTTATTTGATAAATCTGTGTTTAAAGAAGAATTTTTGAAAAAAGTGGAAAAGCTAAACAAAACTACATCAGTGATTGAAACTCATTTTTGTACATCCAAGAAAATTGATTCGAATCAAGTTGTTTTTCCAATTGAAGAAAATTTTACAACAAAAGGGATTTTTTTTATTTCAAATATCACTTCAAAAGTATCACCTCAGGGAGAACATCTTCTCATAGCAGGAACACCAGTTCCCTCAGAGTATACCAAAGATCCATCAAAGATCAGAGAAGTCAGCGAAAAAATGAAAAATGAGATTTCAGAAATTTATCCTGATTTTAAAAAATATCTACTATGGGAACGACCTATGGCATGGAGTCTTGTGGAAGCTGTAGTAAAAAAACCAGGAATGGTATGGAAACAAAAAATGCCACACGAAATTAACGAAGTTAAAGGATTATACTTTGTAGGGGATTCCACTATTAGTTATGGAATTGGAACTGATTCAGCATCTCACAGCTCAATTTTATGTCATCCAAAAATTATGAGATATTTGAATCCATGAAAAGAGAATATCATTTTAAATTAAATATCCCCTTTTTTGTAATTAATTATGGAAATTCACGTATACGACACATATGTCAAAGCAGCAGATGGTCATACCATGCACTTTGATGTAATTACTGGTGAAAAAGATCACGATAAAGCCCTCACATATGGCAAAGAGTGGTTACAATCAGTAGGTGAAGGGGAAGCAGAAATGACTACAAATGAATGTCAATTCTGTCACTCACAAGGAGCACCAGAGCCTGTAGAGCAGGCAATTAAAGAAAAAGGCTACTTTATCCAAAAAATGGAAGGTTGTCCTTAATCTTTTTTCTTTTTACAAAAGACTAGATTTTATTAATTATCAAATCAATCCACTACATGTCCGAACAAAAATATTCAAAGTTGACAGTCGAAGGAAATAAAAAAATAAAATGGATTTGTGGATGTTTTATTTCAGTAGATGATTATTTTAAATTCTGTAAAGCACACAATACAACTTTGAAAAAAGCAATTCAATCTCAAATTGATGAATTAGATATGACACTATTTGTTGAAGATTAGATTGCAAGTATTGCGACAAATGCAGATACAAATACAATAGCAATAGTGTTTAGTAATTTTATTACAGTGTTAAGTGCGGGACCTGCTGTATCTTTGTATGGATCACCAATAATATCACCTACAACTGCAACTTTGTGAACTTCAGAACCTTTTTCGCCTTTCATTTCAACTAACTTCTTTGCATTGTCCCATGCACCACCAGTGTTTGCCAAATGATATGCCAAGAGAATTCCAGTGACAACTGCACCCATTAACAATCCAGCTACTGCAGTAGGACCCAAAAGAATTCCCAAAATTATCGGTGAAAGAATTGCAACAATAGCTGGTTTCCAAAGTTCTTTAATTGATGCAACAGTTGCGATATCTACACATTTAGCATAATCAGGTTTTGATGTCCCTTCAAGAATTCCAGTATCTGCTTTGAATTGTCGTCTAACTTCATCAACCATTTTTCCTGCAGCTCGAGAAACACCATTGATTAGTTGGCCCGTAATGATAAATGGAATCAAACCACCAATTAACAATCCAACAATAATTGCCGGATTGGTTAAACTATAATCTAAATCTAAAACTCCTTCAAAAATATGAGCTGCTTCAAATTGAAATGCTTGAATCATTGCTAATGCAGCTAGTGCAGCACTAGCTATAGCAAATCCTTTTGTTACAGCTTTAGTAGTATTTCCAACTGCATCAATTTCATCAGTTACTTTACGATTTTCCTCACCCATTCCAGTCATCTCAACAATACCACCGGCATTATCTGCAATTGGGCCAAATGCATCAATGCTTAGAACAATTCCCGCTAGACTCAACATTGCCATAGCAGTCATAGCAGTACCAAAGATTCCATAAAGTACTGGATCTGCACCTTCAGGTGCTGCACCTGATGCGATGCTATAAGATACGATGATTGCAACAACTAAAGCAATCATGAATGGTCCTGTAGATTGCATTCCTTTGATAATTCCCATTAATGTTAATGATGCATATCCCCACTTTGCAGAATCTGCAATTTCTTTTACAGGACCTTTTTTGTAACTAGTATAATTATCAGTAATCTTTTGAATAACTGGAACTAAAATTACACCAATTACAGTTGAACCAAATAATGCATATGATGAAGCAGAATCACCGATAAATTGCATGATAAATACATAGTTTAATCCAATTGCAATAGCTGCTGAAACATAAAATGAACGATTAAGGGGTTTCATAACATCTGTGACATTTTTAGAACCAACAATTACAATTCCAATAATGGATGCAACCATTCCAGAAGACCCAATTAAAATAGGATAAAGGAAAAAGTTAGGAGCACCAATTAATGCAGCAATTAGTAATGCTGCAAGTATTGTAACAATATATGATTCATAAACATCAGANCCCATTCCTGCTGCATCCCCAACATTATCACCCACATTATCTGCAATAGTAGCAGGGTTTCGTGGATCATCTTCAGGAATNTTTACTTCTACTTTACCTACTAAATCTGCACCCATATCTGCAGCCTTTGTGAAAATACCACCACCAATTCTAATAAATAATGCAATAAGACTAGCCCCAATTCCAACACCTGCAATAGTAATTGGATCAGGGAAAATCATGTAAAGTCCAGTAATTGCTAAAAGTGCCATTGCAGGAACAGCAAGACCAACTGTCGCACCACCTCTAAATGCCATAGCAAATGTCTTTCCTAATCCACTACTACTCAAATTTGCAGCCCTAACTGCTGCTTTTACTGTAATTTTTAATGAAATAACGCCTGCAACTGCCGAAAGGGTTGCACCTACTGCAAATGCAATTCCGTTTGAAGGTGTTAAAAATGCACCAATAATTATCGATAATGCAATAGCTACCGGAACAATAATTTTCATTTCTCTTTTTAGAAATGCAGATGCACCTTCTCTAACAGCATTTGAGATATCCATCATCTCTTTTGTTCCGGAAGGTTGTTTGGAAATCCATGCCACTAAACCTCCCGCTACTAAAAATGATGCAATTCCTGCGATAAATGGAAGAATTTCAGGAATTTCCATAATCTAATCAGTTTTCATGTTTATTTAAGTATGAATCAACATGAATCGTGATTGATCATATTTTTAAACAAATAAAATTATAATTATTTTTGGAGAAAACAAATCTGAAAAATTATTTTCTTTTCTTGTAAGGTGCAAAAGTTTTTCCACGTAATCCTTGACGGACAAGTTTGTTGAATCTTTTACCATGTGCCAAATATGGAAAACGCATATGAATTAATTCATGGACAATTGTATTTTCCAAAGTTTTTTCATCAGGGATTTTTCTCACATTTATGAAGACTAAATTATGTGGAATGTAAGATACTCCATAATATTTGTAGGCAGATGTACGTCTTCCTTCAGTCATCTCTTTTGGAGCATCGAGAACTTCTTTTGTTGCAAGTAAAATTTCTGGTTCAGTAATAGAAAATCTATTAGAATAAATTCCAACTTTTTCTAAAATTTGCAGTCTTAGTTCAGGACCTAGTTTCACAAAAAATTATCATTAAAAGGATGTTTATCTCCAAGTGTCAATTCTTCTAAGAGATTTAGTTTATTTTCATTCTTTAAATTTATGAATTAATAGGGTCAGAGGTATTAGTAGAGTAATCATCAATCATACAGCCACCGTCTCATCATACCCCAATTAGTTCATTGAATCAAGTAGTCTTTGTGTTTTATTTCTAATTTCGGGAGTGATTTTAACTATAACCAATCCCTGATTTGGTTGCCCATACAATACAATAGAGTTTTCTGGTGCAAAAATACAAGCAGGAATAACCAAAAGATCCTCCTCACCATTAATCATCAACCGTACAGGTGGCTGTAAAGTAAAAGCCCGCTTAAGTACATCTATGCTCTGAGGGGTGATTTGTGCAGCAGGATTATTCACATTTAGTTCAATAGAGCCTTCAAATTTTGGAGGCTCTCTTTTTTCTCGTTTTTCAACACCGTCAATAATTTGCAATGAAGGAATTAAACCAAAATCAATCATTTTTTCAGTAGTCCTATCTCCAACTGCAATAATATAGGAACTGCCTAAGAGGTGTTTTTCAATATTTTCTTTATTGACTTGATCATCAGGTAAGAGAAACCCTAAAGGAATTTTCAATTGATCTCTTAAAGAATCAGGTAATTTCACGAAAATCAGTTAGTATTTGTCTCGGTAGTAGACTCTTCGCCAGAACTTTCAGATTTCATTTCTTCTTGAAGTTTAGCTGCAAGAATACTGCATTGTGCAGCAATATTTTTTGCACTTGTTCTAAAAGCAACAGCACTTGGAGAATCAGGATTTGTTATCATAATTGGTTTTCCTAAATCAGAACCAGACATTATTCCAGAGTTCAATGGGATTTCACCCAAAAATGGCATTTTAAATTCTTCACTAATTTTTTTGGCACCACCGTCACCAAAGATGTAATGTTTATCATCACAATTAGGACAGATAAAATGGCTCATGTTTTCAACAACTCCTAGAATTGGAACATTTAGTTTTTCAAACATTCCAATTGCTTTTACTGCAACATTACTTGCAACATCTTGAGGAGTAGTAACCACCAAAATTCCAGTAATAGGAATTGTTTGTGCAAGAGTTAATGGAATATCACCAGTTCCAGGAGGTAGATCTACAATAAGATAATCCAAGTTAGACCAGTTAGTATCAACTAAAAATTGTTTTAAAATTCCAGAAATTATAGGTCCACGATAAATTGCTGCTTGATGAGATTGCTCTGCAAAGAATCCAAATGAAACAACTTTGAGTCCATTTGATTCTGCCGGTTGAAGTTTATTTTCTTCCACTTCCATGAATCCATCTTTCATTCCAAGCATTAGTGGGATACTAGGACCATAGATATCTGCATCAAGTAATCCAACTTTTGCTCCAGTTTGAGATAATGCTAAAGCTAAATTCAATGAAACTGTGGATTTACCTACTCCACCTTTTCCACTTGCAACACCAATAATGTTTTTGACTGTAGCCATTCCAGCATCATCTTCAAGTGAACGACCTTCCATTACTTTTGCAGTTACCTTCATATCAAAATTTTTCAAGTCAGAGATTTCGGCAATTGCTTTTCTCACATCATCTTCAATCTCTACATTAAACGGACATGCAGGAGTTGTTAATTCTAAAGTAAATTTCAAATTTCCTTCATTTAGTTCCAAGTCTTTAATCATACCCATAGATACGATATCCTTTTTCAAATCAGGATCAATTACAGTACTAAGTTTTTCAAGAACTTGATCGATTCCAACCATTGCGTCAAAAAACAATTCTACATTATTTAAACATAAGTCAACGAGCTAGAAAAATTGTCATTTCTTTAGGGGATTTCTAAAATATTTGAAAATTTATGAACAAATTACCCAAAGATTCATAAATTGAAATTCAAGAAAAACAGCACAGTTGTTTTCTATATCTACCCTAGTTGATGTTGTCAGGATCCCTCCAAGCTTGTTTGGAACCACACTCAAAAAGGCTGCAACAAACATTCTCAAAGAAAAATACGAGAGTATGATTAATGCAGATTTAGGATATATCATAATGATTTTAGATGCAAAAGTTGATGAAATGGGAAAAATGATTGCCGGAGACGGTGGAACATTTCACAAAGTACAATTTGAAGCATTAACATTTTATCCAAAACTACAAGAAATCGTTCAAGGTGAAATTGTAGACATTACAGACTTTGGAGCATTTGTAAGAATTGGTCCAACAGATGCATTACTACATTTGTCACAAGTAATGGATGANTATTTGAAAAGTGATGTAAAATCNGGAATGATTTTAGCTAATCAAAGTGGTAGAACANTAAAAGTTGGNTCCACACTNCGTGCAAGAATTACCGCAGTNTCATTAGGTAAAGCTGCTGCAATGGGNAAAATTGGAATTACATGTAGACAACCATTCCTTGGTGCAGATGATTGGATTGCAGAAGAAATTAAAAAATCNTCAGATNATACCAGTAAACCATCAAAAGAAGCAAAAGTAGAGGCAAGTTAAGATGGCACGAGANATGGCATGTAGAAAATGTAAATGNGTAACAACAGGAAAAGTTTGTCCAGGATGTAAATCATCAGACTTGACACCAGATTGGAATGGNATTGTACTNGTAGTTGATCCAACAAATTCAGAGATTTCAAAAACTTTAGGCATTACACAAAAAGGCAAATANGCTATCAAAGTAACATAAAATTTCTAAATCTTTAAAATCACATTAACATTTTATCATAATGTTGTCATTTAATTCTAAAAAGCAATTATTACAATTTNTATCCGAAGATATAGGTAAAGGNGANATCACTAGTGNTTTACTACCAAAAAAGAAAATTACAGTTACAATTATTTCAAGAGAAGATGCAGTNGTTGCAGGAGTCAATTATGCTAAAGAAATTTTTAAAATTAAAGGATGTAATGTTAAAATNTTAAAAAAAGAAGGGACAAAAATTAAACCNAATCAAAAAATTATGAGTGTNACNGGAGATGCAGGGAAAATTCTCATGTGTGAAAGAACTGCACTCAATTTACTTACAAGAATGAGTGGGATTGCAACTCAAACAANTCNACTAGTGAAAAAAATTCCAAATAAAACCAAACTATATGCCACAAGAAAAACNGCNCCAGGTCTACGTTACTTTGACAAAGAAGCAGTTGANATTGGAGGAGGTAAAAAACATAGATTACGTCTAGANGAAATGGTNATGATTAAAGATAATCATATTGCAGTAAGTGNTTCATTAGAGTCACTAATCAAAAAAGCAAAGAAAAAACACAANAGNTTTGAAGTTGAAGTAGAAAATATTGCAGATTTGGTACTTGCAGCAAAAAGTGGGGCATCGATAATCATGTTAGATAATTTTACACCAATACAAATCAAAANAGCAATCACAGTTCTCAAAAATCAAAAATTACGAAACAANGTATTACTTGAAGCATCAGGAGGAATAAATTCAAAAAATATTTCAGCGTATGGNAAAACAGGAGTNGANATTATTTCAGTTGGAAGTATCACCAATTCTGTAAAAGGAATTGATATGAGNTTAGAGGTCTAATTCTGCCAATAGTTGCTGCACAGNTTTATTTTTAGGATCAATTTCTTTGATTTTTTCACAGCATTGNATTGCACGTTTGTTTTCACTTAATTTTTGATGAGANTANGCCTTCAATAACAATACATCAATNTCATATTCACCAATTTCAAGGGATNTATCAAAAAAAGTAATAGCAGTTCNATACTTGTTTTTNAGATAATAGATNCTGCCCACCANAAACAAGGCATCATGATGATNCGGTACTTTTCTNAGTAATTCTGTACCAGACTTGAGGGCTNCAGNATACTTTTTTTCCTTGAGTAGTTTCTTGAATTCTTTGNATTTTTTAATGTTATTTTTTAAATCAGGATCTTTTGGAGTCCTANTAAATAATCCAACCAAATCAATCANCNATTCTAACTAATTGCAAGCATTCGNTCNATTGCNAAACGTGCTTTATNAGCAATATGTTTTGGAACAGTTACTAAATTTTTTTCATTAATTAATGCATCATATACTTTTTCAAGAGTAATCATTTTCATGTATTGNCATTCTGCTTTTTCAGATGCAGGAATGAATGTTTTTTCAGGATTTTGTTGTTTCATTTTATATAAAATTCCAGTCTCAGTNGCAACTACAAAATTCTTAGATTTTGATTCNGTNACATGNTTTAGCATTCCTTCAGTGGATAAAATAGATACTTTTTTGTCATCAAAACTTCCATCGGCAACATCATACATGAATGGAGTAGTACANCCACATTCAGGGTGGATAACTAATTCTGCATCTTTCATAGAATCTAGTTTTTTAGTAACATCTTCAGGAGTGATTCCTGCATGGACATGACATTCACCTGCCCATATGTGAATATTTTTTCGTCCAGTCATTTTTGCAACATAAGAACCNAAAAACATATCAGGTAAAAATAAAATTTCTTTTTCTTCAGGAATTGCCTTTACAACATTTACAGCATTAGAGGATGTACAACAGTAATCAAGTTCGGANTTAATTTCAGCAGTAGTATTCACATAACCTACAGNAATTGCNCCAGGATGTTGTTTTTTCCAATTTTTTAATTCATCAAGTGTGATTGAATCAGACAATGAACATCCAGCTTCTAAATCAGGAAGTATCACTTTTTTTTGAGGGCTAATAATTGCNGCAGTTTCNGCCATAAAGTTAACACCACAAAATAGAATAGTTTTTTGTGAAACAGTAGCTGCTTGCCTTGACAGTCCTAAAGAATCTCCAGTGAANTCAGCAACATCTTGAACCTCAGGAATNTGGTAATTATGTGCTAAAATTACCACATCTTTTTCCTTTTTGAGACGCATTATCTTTTCTTTTAGTTTTGAAGANGGTTGAACGAGCATNAATCGTAAAAATTTGAAAGTATGAGGATTTAAAGAATAGGGATTTGTCTAGAATTNTCTTAAAATCTATCAAATGTGGCAAGAATTTCCCCTTTTTTATTANNANATATTCTAATTTTTGNTNCNAGATAAAGAGANGTTTTTGTCATATGAGAATAAAACAAAATACAGACAGTNATGANAGTCTAATCTTTTTTGTCACTGNCTGAATAGTTGTCTGAGATGTANTTACAAAATATTCCATCCATCAATTTAAAGAANGGACACTTTCCATCATACANANTAAAGTTACGTCATCATATCTAAAAAAGAATGTGTTCTAGTTTANACTCAAATATTTTTCATAGTTAATCATAGAAAAATAATTCCAANGGTAACTGTAGGNATCAATTNGATGTTGANNTTTCNAGTAGTNTTAATTTTATTTAAAAATCAAATAAAAAATNAACAAACATTCAATATTTTTTAAATNATCTTTTTATTTCATAACANCATAATNACAATAGATAGCAATCAAGTAATTCCAAACATTACATAATTGAAGATGTAAATGTAATGATTTGTTGTCAAGGGATGACAAAGTGGTTTTGATTACTATCAAATTTTTTTAATTATGAAAAAGTGTTGTTAATAGATTTAAAAATTTAGTTTTATTCTAATTGAGTCATTCATCTTACAATCAATATCAGATTATGTTCCAATCTGGATATCGTTAGAGCAATATTTTTTCAAAGTTTCAATTGCAGATAATATTGCCAATCTACTTGTTTTGGGATTATTCACATCAGGAAAATTCTCAATGATAAATGTCATTTTACCAAATGTTCCTGCAGCTTCTATTTGATGAGTATTTTTGTTAGTATCAGGATCTGCAATTATTTTAACACGAGTTTTTTCACTACCAATTCCAGTGAGAGATAAAAGTGCGGCAACGTTAATGTTTGCAGGGAATAATGATACTGCTTCTTTTGCAGTTCCTTCAAAAATACTTGTGGCAGATTCAATATCATCTAAATTAATTTTTGAGTTTTCAAAGAATTTGGCACTCTTAAGAGAACGAGGATGTTTTGTCGTAGTGATAGAAACAGTATCCAATTCATCCTTAATTGATTTTATTCCATCTAATCCTGCAATTGCACCAGATGGAAGATAAATTGTTTTTTTGAAATCCTTGCAAGCGTCAGACAAAATATCATAAATTGATTCATCAAGTAGTGCACCAACACTCATTATCATCAAATCTTTCTTGTTTTGTAAAATACTCAATGCTGAATCTTTGACTGCATCTTGAGATGCAGCTTCAACTACAATATCAACAGAATTTGAAGATAAGAGATGAGCATTTTCAACGATTTCTGGTTTGTTTTGTAATTTTTCTACTAGAGAAGATGATTTTTCTTTTGAATCATCATAGATGTGTGTAAGAATTGCAGGAATTTTTCCTGTGTCAATTGCCAATGCAATTTGAGTTCCAATTGCACCACATCCAAGTAAGCCTATTTGTTTCAAGTAATAATCATAACAAAACTTGGTTAATTAATTCTAGTCTCAAATTAAGTAATTTTTGAATATTAAATGAAAATTACCGCAGATGATTAATTTGAAAATCATGAAATAGAATAATTTTAGAAAATAATGATAGAATGGATCAGTTTAGTCAATGTTCAGTATAACCTAAAGATTTTATTCAAATCTACAAAGTATTGTTGTGCTCAATACAGTCTACAAAGATGCTATAATTAATCGAGACAAAATGTTATCAATTCTCAAAGGTCCAAAATTTGAGCAGATTCTACAAAAAGCACGTAACAATTGGGTAGAGTTCACGCCTACAAAAGAAGAAGTGGTTACTGCAGGGATTGATTCAAGTTTTAACAATACAAAATTTCAAGGAATTGAATTATGGGCTACAACTGCAGTCTCAATCAAATCCAACGGGGAAATTTTAGTTGATCTTCATAAATCAGGATTAGGTTCTGCAGATGACATATCAAGTGTTGCCAGTAAAATGGAGATTGAAGCTTGTGAAAAAACAATAGATGAAGTAGACATGGTTTTGATGGATGGTTCACTACATTCTCAATTAATGACTAGACAAGCAAATCTAGGATCAACAATTGTTAGAATAATGAAAAAGAAAGATAACGTGGTTTTCATTGCCAAGACATCAAATACAAAAAAACAATTTGAAAAATTAGGATCCCTTGCAGGAGATATTTTCTATTATAATCATGTAACAAACAATCCAGGATTTAGTAAAATTTTTGTAGAAAAAAAATATGGTTCAGATAAAATCATCTCATCTACATTTGTGAGATTAAGTGACTCCACACCAATTATTAAATTAGAATTTTTAGGAGAACATCATGATGAATCTGAAATTAAATCAATCATGAATAAATTATACAAAACCAGTGTTGGAGGATATCCATATGCATTAAAGTTGGCACATAATAACTGTAAAATATCTGATAAAGAACTTGCAAAGATGGTAAGCTTGTTAGGGTTGAGTAATGAAATAGGTTCACGAGAGGTTCTAGGATGAGTTTAGGGTTTGTTATTGGAGAGTCAAAACCAACATTTGTTACCGCAATTACTTCAAGAGCATTATCAGTAGGAGAGTATATCAAAATCAGTTCAGATGAAGGGGAAATTCTGGGATTGGTAGAAAGATCTGCAGTGTCAAGTGCAGCATTTACAGATGTAAAGAATTTTGATGAAGCATCTGAAAGTACAGAAATTGCAGAATTAAATAAAAGAGACAAAACTTTTACGGCACATATTGGAATTTTGGGATTCTTAGAAAATCTAAGAAAAGGGCAATCAATAATACCCGCAATACCACCAATTCCAGGCACAGAAATCACTTTACCTAGTAAGCAAGACTTGGAGGAAATTTTCAGTCCTAAAAAAGAAGGATGGGTTAGCATCGGAAATCTATTACGAAATAAATCAATTGATGCCAAAGTGAATTTAGATAAAATAGTTTCTAGACATTTAGGAATTTTAGCAATGACAGGAATGGGGAAAAGTAATCTAGTGTCGTTAGTTACAAAACAAATTTCAAAATTAAAAGGTACTGTAATAATTTTTGATTATCATAATGATTACACCAGTCTAAACATTCCACGAATTAATGTAATTGACGCAAAAATAAATCCAAGATTGTTAGATTCTGAACAACTCTCAGATGTATTAGAGATTAGAGAAAGCGCAACTGTTCAACAAAGAGTATTAAGAATGGCATTTACAGAAAATGTAAAAAAATCAAGTGAATTTTGGAAGAGGTTAGAGAATGAAGTGGATTCTATTATTAATTCAGATGACAATAAACTCAAGGAGATTAGATCTTCAGCATACAGAGTTCAAGACATAGTAGAAGATGCTCAAAGAAGATTTGAAGATATTCTAGATCCGGATATGGGAGACCCAATTAGCTTTATCAAAGAAGGATGTGCAAATGTACTAAACATTTCAGAGTTATCTGAAAAACAAGCAAACGTAGCTTTGGCATTTTACTTACAACAGCTACTCAAAGATAGAAAAGATGCAAGCATTGCACAACATGGAAAAACAAAGAGAAAGAGAAATTTCAAATTTAATTCACCAGTATTTGTCATTATTGAAGAAGCTCATGTCTTTATTCCAAAAGATCACGACACTAGTGCAAAATATTGGGCTGCAAAAATTGCCAGAGAAGGAAGAAAGTTTGGTTTGGGTCTAGGAATTGTATCACAAAGACCACGCAGTGTAGACCTGAATGTATTAAGTCAAATGGGCTCATTTGCAATTATGAAAATTATTCAAGAAGATGATCAAAGACAAATTGCCTCAGCTACAGAATCAACTAGTCGTGAATTAATCTCTCAATTGACATCTCTAAACGTCGGGGATGCCGTACTTGTGGGACAATGGAGCAATCTACCATCACTAGTTCACGTTGAAGAGGTCAAAGAAAAGATAATGGGAGCAGATCAAAGTGCAATTAATGCTTGGGCCAAGGCAGATAAAATGAAAGGAATTGCAATAGAATCAACACAAGGATTGGTACAGAAAGATTTGTTATTAGACTAATGTTATTTTCACATATTTCAGACATGCATTTGGGATTAGTACAGTATGGTTCAGAGGAACGTGAACAAGATGTCTATGATGTTTTCAATCAAGCAATAGACACATCAATTACAGATAAAGTAGATTTTGTTATTTTTGCAGGAGATATTTTTCATGTACCAAACCCTAAAGGTACTGCAATAATTCAAATGGCAAATGGGTTAAAAAGATTAAAACAAAATAATATTGATTCATTTTTTATTTTAGGAGAGCACGACATTAGTAGGATTAGAACAACACCAATCCCATATGTATATCATAATTTAGAATTTTCAAAATATATCGGCCAAGGAAAGCCAATTGAATACAAGGGAATACTTCTTACAGGATTTGACAAAATAAGAAAAGCAGAAATTCCACAATATGAAAAAAAATTTGCAGAAATAGATATAGTTGCAGAAAAATTTTCAGGACATAAAATTTTAGTACTACATCAAGGAATAACTGAATTCAATAAATTTGCAGGAGAGATTCAATCAACAGATCTTCCAAAAAATTTCACATACTATGCAATGGGACATCTTCATGATACAGATGTTAAACAATTCAATCATCTGAATGGACCAATTGTATATCCAGGTTCAATCGAATTAACAACTAGCGAAGGGATTAAAGAAACAAAGAAAGGGTTCTTTGAAGTAGATATTTCAGGTAAAGAGGCAAAACCAAAATGGATAGAGCTTGATACAAGACCTCAATTTTCATTTAAGACAAAATATGAAGAATTATCAAAAACAGTAGATGAGATTTCTGAAAAAATTACAGGATTAGCAAAAAAACCAATGATAGAGATAAACATCCAAGGTGAAAATATAGAAACAGACCAAATTCAGGCACAGATTGCTAGGCTTAATTCACTGGTGTTAAGATGTTTTTGGAGGATCAGTACAAAAAAAGTCTCAGATTCATCAGTATTCTTAGATAGACCAAACATCATCGATGATGAGATGTTTAGGTTGTCAATAGAGGCATTAGGATCAGAGCAAGCTGCGAGCTTTGCAATCAAAGAATTACTCCCAGTATTAGCATCAGGAGAAATCAAAGAAGCCTCTGAAATAATAATTGAAAATTTTGAGAAATTTAAAAAGGAGAAAAATAATGATCACATCAATTGAATTAGGAGATTTTTTAGCACATTCAGATACAAAACTAGATTTTGATAATGGAGTTACAGTTTTTGTAGGACATAATGGTGCTGGAAAATCAAGTATTATTGATGCAATCACATTTGCATTGTTTGGACATCATACAAGAAAATCAAACAAAGGACTTATCAAACGTGGATCAAATCAAGGATACGCAAAAGTAAATTTTTCAGTAAATGAAAAAAAATATGAGGCAGTAAGAAAAATAGATAGTAAAGGAACTCTTTCAGCAAAATTCTCAGAAATAACAGGCAACGGAATAGTGGAAATAGCTGCAGGTGAAAGAAAACAATTTGGAGAATCAATGACCCAAGAAGTTGAGAAAAAAATAGGTCTTGATTTTGAAAAATTAAAAGTTGCATCAATTGTACAACAAGGGGAATTAAATGCAATCATTAATGCAAAACCAAAAGAATTCAAAGAATTGCTTAATGCAATAATAGGAATAGACATGCTGGATGTTGCTTCAGAATCAATGAAAATTGTGAATAAGGAATTTCGTGAAAACATAAGAGGGAAAATTGGATATGATGATACACATATTGAAATTCTAACAAGGGATTTAGAAAAATATCAAAAAGAGATTAACGAATTCACACCTCAAAAAAACCAGTTACAAACAAAACAAAAAAAGTTACAAAGTGAGGTTGTAGAGTTAAGGAAAAAAGTCGAAACAGAGGCTCCAAAAATTGATAAAATTAATCAATTAGAATCAAGAAAAAAAGAACTCATAGAATATGCAAAAGAAGCAATTCGTGAAATTCAGCGTGAAATCAGTGAAAATGAGCGAAAAATACGTGATTGTGAAGGATGTTTTGAGCCTGCAAGTCTAAAAGAAGATTTTGAATCTAAAATTCAAAAAGTGGAGCAAGCAGTAGATGAAACATTAAACACAATCCAGGAGATGAAGAGTCAGACAGCATCTCTAAATGAGAAACAACTGCTTGCATCAAAACTCCATCTAAAAGATAACAAATGTCCAGTTTGTGATTCAAGGGTAGAAAAACTAAATCCATTATTCCAAGAAGAGCACCTAAAGCAAGAGTTAGAATCATTACATAAACAAATTGCATCAAAAGAAAAAGAACACCAGATGTATAATCAAAAAAGAAAAGAGTTTTCTGAAAAGTTACAATCTTCAAGAGATGCAGAAGCCACACTTAGGGCACATTCGATTAATTCAAAAGAAGAATTAGTTAAAATTCAAGAAGATGTTGAAACAAAAAAACAGAGTATTCAAAAAATTCCAGGAATTAGCAATACAAATCTTGTTGAAATATCACAGATAGATTCTCATGCAAAAACGATTTTTGAAAATATTTCAAAACTAGAATCTGAAACTAAAGGGTTTGATGAACAAGAATTTTTAAATCTAAAAAAATCAGTTAACGAAAAGCAGATGGAACTTTCAAGTATTGATCAGCAGATAGGAGCTATTTTAGAAAAAATATCCAAAGGCAGTGAACAAATCAAAATAATTGAAAATGCAATTTCAGAATTACGAGTTGTTAAAGAATATGTTACAAATCTTGATGAGATTCAAAATAATATTTTTAGTAGAGATGGTCCTGTTGCCACAAGTTTAAGATCATGGGCACTCAATGCAATCTCGGCTAAAGCATCAGAATATCTTTCACTACTGAATACAAAAATTCTGAGAATCCAACTAACAGAAAAAGCCAGAGACATTTCTATAATTTGTAATTCTAAAACAGAAGTTTTAGAATTAGAGTCTCTTAGTGGAGGTGAAAAAGTTAGCGTGGCCTTAGCATTAAGATTAGGAATGGCAAGTCTTTTAGGAGCATCAAATCTTAACTTGATGATACTGGATGAGCCAACAACACATCTAGATGCAGAAAGAAAAAAATCACTTGTAGGAGTGTTATCCCAATTATCAAATATTTCAAATTCAGATACACCCATGCAATTTCTAATAATTACACATGATGCTGAAATCTTTGATGACTCCACAGTAGAACAAATTTACAAATTTGAATCATCAGAGCAAGGAAGTAAAGTACTTGCTATTTAGTTAACATCGATGATTCCAACCATCCAAGGATGAACCATACAGAAATAATCATAAGTTCCTGCATCCTCAAAAGTAAATTCATAGTCAGAACCTGACATAAAAAGTCCAGAATCAAATAGTCCATCATGACCATCTGAAGGAGTTCCACTAGTTACAGTATGAGCTGCAGAATCATCATTGTTCCAAGTAACAGTCGCACCTTTTGCTACAGCACCATCATAAGGCAAGAAACATTCGTTTGTTTCATCACATCCAGGAACCCCAGAACCTGTTGGGAGTGAAACGATTAGAGACATAGGCAATACAGGAGCAGTTGATTTTACAGATTCTCCAACTACTCGAGGTTCTGGAACATAATCAGGAGAAACTGCAATAAATCCAATAGATATTGCAACTAAAACACCAACAATTGCTATAATTCCATATGAAAAATTCAAACTCATCCACCTGTTAATTTTGCAAATTGTTTGTTCTTACTTAACTTTTCCATAAACTCAATATTAGATAATGCAACAATTGCAGATTCCACAACAGGCTTATCAGGATCATTTAATGCACTTTCTAGAGTATCTTTTGCCTCTTTACTACCAACTACACCCAAAGCAATTGCAGCTTCATGTCTTACAAACATACTTGGATCATGAAGAGTTGCATCATTTAGAGGTGGAATTGCACTAGAATAATTCATCTGACCTAACGCAAAAGCTGCTTCATGTCGAACTAGTTCATTTTCATCATTTTTTAAAACTTTAGCAATATACTGTACTTTATCTTCACCACCAAAATCTACCAAAATACAAGCAACTCTTGTTCTTACAACATAATCAGGATGTTCTAAAAGAGATACAAAATAATCAGTGTCCTTTTGTTCATATTTTAATTCCATTTCAGCAAATAGTGCCAATCTTTCTTCAGTTACAGCCTGCAATTTGCTTTGAAACTTGTTGAGTCCTATATTAGGTTAAAGGATTTCATCAAAAATCAGTTAAGATATGTATTTAATGGAAAAAATCAGATAAAAAATTATGAGTGCAGTAATTGGTGAGAAAGTACCAAATTTTGGAGTATCAGAGTGGGTTCAAGGGGCTCCTACCAATTTTGACCAAGAAAAAGATCACATCGTTTTACTTGAAGTATTCCAAGTTAATTGTCCAGGTTGTTTTATGCATGCAATTCCTGAAGCAATTAACATTTACAACAAATACAAAGATGAGGGGGTAAGAGTAATGGGACTTGCAACAGCTTTTGAAGATTTTGATAAAAATACATTAGATAATTTGAAAATGCTTGCAGAAACAGGAGAAGTGATTGGTGAAACCAGAGGGGCATTTTCAATGAATGGACAATTACAAGAAGGAAACAAGTTACCATACAAGATTCCGTTTCCTTTAGGAATGGACAACATAACAAAAAACTCAGGAGAGATAAGTCAAGATAAGATCATGCAATTTATCTATCCACAGATTCCAGAATTTGATTCACAACCAGAAGATTATAGAAATCAGATTATTCAAAGAGTGAAAAGCTACATGAATTCAAAAGAATATTCTGCTGAAACTTTTGAAAAATTTTCTTTACAAGGAACACCATCAATGATTCTAGTGGATAGAAAAGGAATTCTCAGAGATGTGTCATTTGGACAATCAAACCATATTGATTCAATGATTCAAAAATTACTTAATGAAGATTAAATCAATTTATCAAAACCAATACTAAAGACAAAACAATTACAACACCAAACCCACCAATTAAAGCAATTTTTGAGTTATCCATGTTTGTCTAATTTCTAAAAAAGCCTTCTTAATGAAACAATTCCAAGAATCGGTAAACCAAGATACATCATTGCATTAAGAGAAATTATTCCAATCCCATAACCCAAAACTGATTGTTCAGAATCAATATCAACATAATTTAGAACGGAAAGTGAAAGAAGCATAGGAGTGATTGTAATTTTTATTGCTTCTTTGAATAATACGTTCTCACGCTCATAATCAGCAATGAATGGACTAAATGAATAATAGAATTGATTAAATGATTTTACAAAAGCAGTTCCATACTCGGTTTGTAATAATGAATTATCTCGAAGTTCACGTAATTGCTGTACCTGCTCAGACATTTCACTATCAAAAGTAGCAGTAGCAATTAGACAACCACCTCCTTGAGAATCAAAAGTCTCAGCAATTTCAGTTCCAATTATATCGATTTTGTTATTTCCAATTCCAGTGAAATTCAAAGTGATAAATGAAATCTTTTCACTGGACTTTACATTTTGAATTGATTTAACATCATTTACATAAAATGTTAAATTATCACCAAGTAATTCATTGGGCAATACCATTTCACCCAAATTATTTTCCAGACTACTATTAACAAAAAACGTTAATCGTTTTTCATCTTTGTTAAACTCATGTTCTTCTATATCATAGTTAGATGTTGTAATTACTTCAAAGATGTGACCATCAACATTCACATCAAAACGTTCGATAAGTCCTGTTCCATCTTCAGATAAAAAAGCAAAAGCAGGATTTACAATTAAGAGTAAAAGTAACGGAACAAGTAAAAGAAATTTCAACTTATGCAGTTTGAGATATGCGTCTATTTAATTCTGGATCCTGAGCAATTCGTGGATGTTCAGGATCTGCCAAAATAACTTCAAACCAATAATGTTTTCCATCTTTATAGATAAAGTAAGAACCTAAAAATTTCATGTTTGGATATCTTTCAAGAACTCTTCTGTTTGCAACAGTTTTCATAGAATCATCTGCTTTAATTCGAGTAACGCCCAGGTGTTTTGGTCTTCTACCACCAGTAGGTCTTTGTTTTCTCATACCACCAGTTCCCACTCGCATTCTAACAACAATAATACCTTGTTTAGCTTTGTAACCTAATCTTCTAGCCCTTTGTAATCTACTTGGTTTGTCAATTCGAGTAATTGCATTTTGTTTACGCCATCCAACTACACGTTCACGTATATCAGAGGAATTTTCGTTCCAAAGTCTGATCCACACTTTGTCTTGATGACTAGGCATATCGGGCATAACAAAATGCCCTTTAATAACTGTAAATCAAAAAATACGCCTAATTATCAATTAATAATAAGAATTTCTTTGAGGTGGGTTTTCACACCACACACTCAAAGCGGATTAAATCCGCAGAAAACGCTATGAACAAATTACAACCAAGTGAGTAAAAAGGATTTCTCAGTAATAATATGAGATTTTTATTGAGTATTTTTGTCAAAAAATTACATGAAATTAAGAACCGTCATTTTAGCTATTATTGTGATTTCAAGTTTTACATTTTTTCCACCTGCAAGTGCAGAGTCATCAGTAACTATCATTATGGAAAAAACAAGTTACAGTTATTGTGAGAGATTATTCTACATTATTGAAGTTTCAGAGATTACAGGAGAATCTGCAACAATTCACATCAGAGACGAATCAGGTAAAGGAAGCAGTGCAATTCCAATTGAAATAACTAACTTACAGACTCCAGTTCCATCACTCATTGCATTTGAAAAAGAAATGTTTCCATTAGGTAAATATTTCATAGATGTTGAATATGCAGATTCAAAAGATACAACAGAATTTGAATTAGTTGATTCAGATAATATTTGCATTCCAACAACAATATCACAATTTTTGATTGAATGGCTTTATGAAAATATATCAGATGGGTATCTAATGGATGCATTTCAAAAATATATAGATCCAAAATTGATCAGCATACCTTTTGAAATTAACGAAGAAAATATTCATGAGATTGACATTCCAGATTGGGTAAAAAATGTGGCATACTGGTGGATTCAAGGTGGAATTTCAGACAAAGACTTTGCTCAAGTAATGAATTATTTAATTGATGAAAAAATAATATACCCTGACATAAAAAAGATGAGCGGTATATGAACAAACATACAATCATTACATCAATTGCAATCATCGTAATTGTAATTCCTTTTGCATATTCTGCATCAAGTATTGTAGGAGTTCAACAATTAGAATACAGATGGGATAATCCAGGTGAGTTTTCATTTTTTGGAATGTTAAATGGTGGCGAAGTTGAATTTTGTAATGCAAATCCATTTTGGGTAGGTTTTGAAAGATTTGAAATATCAGCATTTTACCAATCAGATCATTTGGGATCATTTTCAGTTCAACCATTAACAATCAATCCCTATTCTTCAGTAATAGAAGAGGGGATTTTTGCATCAGAAGAAAGACAGGCAGCTCAACACATTTTCATGACATTTGATTTTGAATTTAATGGTGGCAACATTAGATTAGATCCTAATGAATTCATCGTTACAATAAGTGCAGATACACCCATTCTTGGAATTGTCCCATATTCAACAACTACTCAAATGTCAGGATTTGAATTTGACAAAATAATGAATGCCGAAAACTTGTCTTGTAATTAATGACTTCTCTTACTTGCCTTTGCCAAAATTCCTAAAAGTATTCCAATAATTCCAGAAATTACAAATGCACATACTATTCCTTTGATCAATTCCTTACCTGTTACTTTAGAGAAAGATGATGATTCAGAGATAGATTCAACAACACATTCCCCATTGAGAAGAACAGTTCCAGGGCCACATCCATTATCCAACTCACAAACATTATTTTTAAGAACAGTTCCAGGACCGCATTCAGTTTGAATGTCATCTGCAGAAGGAATTTCAGCATAAATCAAAGTAGTTGAAATAATTGTAAAGAAAATTAATCCTAAAGAGAGTTTCAACAAAGTATTAACATTTGGCAAATTACTCAATCGTTCAATTTGTGGAACATCAGATTGATTTGACATATCAAATTTTCTCCAAGAAAGTGTTAAAAATAAAGAGACGACAATAAATCACGAATTTGTCAATTTTTTTACTTAAATTAAAAATTCTGGAAAAATAATACTAAATTTAGATGACACCGCGAAGTATCTGGACAATCTTTTCAGCTATTACATTTGCAGCCAAAGATTGAGCTTCTTTTGTTTGAGCGCCAATATGAGGGGTCAAAATCACATTATCTAGTTCTGCCAGTTTGGTTCCAATTGCAGGCTCTTTTTCAAATACATCCAAAGCTGCACCACCCAATGTTCCGCCTTTAATTGCGTCATACAATGCATCTTCATCAACAACACCACCTCTGGAAGTATTGATAATTTTTGCAGTTTTTTTCATCGTGGACATCTTTTGTGCATCTAATAGATGGTATGTGGAATCCAATAATGGAACGTGAATTGAGATATAATCAGAACTTTGTAAAAGAGTATTCAAATCTGCTTTCATCAATCCTACTTCTTTAGAAAATTCTTCGTCAATAGGAACCACATCATATCCAATAATATTCATGTTAAGTGCATGAGCAAGTCTTCCTAATCTTTTTCCGATATTTCCTAATCCAATAATTCCAAGATACTTTCCTCGTAGTTCAGTTCCCTTTAGTTCTTTTTTGAGCCATTGTTCATTTCTTATTGCTCTATCACCTCTTGCAGTTTGTCTTGCTAAGGATAACATCAAACCTAAAACTAATTCAGCAACAGCATTCATTGCACCTTCTACAGCATTAATGACACGGATATTTTTGGCCTTTGCTGCTTCTTGATCAACATTATCTAGTCCAACTCCAACACGTGCAATAATTTTACAATTGTCTGCCTTTTCAATTATTTCTTTAGTAATGGTAGTTCTACTTCTAACAATTACTATATTGAAAGTGGAAATTTTTTCTAAAATTTCTTCAGGAGAAATTGTTGGTTCATAAGAAACTTTCAAACCATTATCTTCTAAAATTTTATTTAAAATTGGATCTACTTCATCACAAATTAAAACAGAATCTTCAAAACTCATGTATTGATAAAAAAATGCACAGAATATAATTCATTAAAATAACAAAAAAATGAAAAATAGTGAATTTTTTATTCAGCTAAGACCATTTCAGCCACTACAGGAATTACTTCCCAAAGTGGAATTAGGCCGTCAGCTTTCAATTCAGAAACGACATCATCAGAGTATAGACCATGTATGTTTACTGCTGGATGTGCAATACTGTTTGCTCCCATTGGTGGGACAGCATCACTTGGGTTACCTAATGCGTATGCATAAGATGGGACTGGTGCTGGTAGGACTCCTTTCTCAACTAAAACTGGGTTCAAGTTGAATGGATCACCTGCAACAAACAGACCAATACCGCCAGTGTAAATTGCTGCATAGTCGTGGTTTACAAGAGCATATGCTCCTGGTTCGTCAAATACCAAATCTACAATCATGTTTTGTGATCCACCGAGTAACCATGTTTCTGTGGCACCAGATTGTGTTCTGTTACCTTGTGTAACTCTATCCAAGATTTCTCCAACGATGTGGAAGTATAATGGCTCGTTACCATGGTTTTCGATAAATAGTCTTACGTGTTGATCATTTTCAACATACANNAGTTGTGATTGCATATTTTNTAGTTCAAGNCCATTCCATGGTTGTGCAACAAANATGTTTTTNTTTGNATCACCTTTGATNAGCAAATTGTGTGCCATGTTTGGTACATAANCAAATTGAATACCNTTAACAACGGTTGCAGTGNTATNATGNTNGAACATTGCTNCTGCATCATAATTGCCATCNTCGNTAAGATACANNTGGTTGAACTGTAGTTGGAACTCTAATGCGTCTGCATCGTAGAATACTCTNTCGAGTTCACCGCTACCGCTGGTTTTCTCTACCATTAATTTCTTGTATCCATTTGCAGGATCAACAATTGCAATTCCGTACATGCCGGAAAATACGTGTTGGTCCATACCAATTAGGTGGACACCAGAGCAATGGTATTTGAATACACCAGCAGACTCTGCGATGTAACAGTATTGACTAGTCTCTCCAGGATTAACTGAATCGAAGGCCAATGCTGTCATTTGTGATGCGTGCATGTCGTTACCGTGACCAGTAACTTCATCAGCTGGAATTGATAATGTCATTTGTACAACGTCACCTTGTGTAACTCTAAGTGTTGGTCCTGGGACTTGTCCACTAAAAGTCATGGCGTTGAACGTTTTTCCTCCCATCATTGGAAGTTCGACACTTTCACCAGTTAGATTGAACTCAACTACGTTGCGTCCAGTATCTGCTAATGCACCACAATCAGTTTCTGCGAATGCTTGAGGCATTACAAGTTGTAAACCGCCCATTTGATGGATTTGTTCAATTACATCGACATCCATTTTGTTGATATCGAGTGATTGTCCAGCAATCTGGGTTTGTGTGTATGTGCTTCCGAATAAGGTTGCTCCCATTACAGCTACTGCTGCAATTGTAAAGAGCATACTAACACGCTTATTCATAGTCTANNNCNNNNCNNNTTTGTATATANTCNTTNNTNCAAATNCCGANTTTCATTNCTGATCTTTTCAAAAAAAACGAATAATAGGTAATAGTCATTNTAANAAATATGAAATTTAGNNTTGATGANGATTCTTTAGGCAAAGTCAAAATTCCNNCNGATGCNTATTATGGGGCATTTACAGGAAGAGCCATCAAACAATANCANGTNACAGGAACCAAAAGTCATGAGAATTTGATAAAGTCGTTTGTNATGATTAAACGATCAGCTGCAATTGCAAATATGAAAACTAAAGCCATCGATACAAAACGAGGNAAAGCAATTGTTGTGGCATGTGATAAAATTTTGNCTGGGAANTATGTAGATCAATTTGTNGTAGATATGATAAATTCAGGAGCAGGAACNGCTTTCAACATGAATTCTAATGAAGTAATTTCAAATGTAGCACTAGAAGTTCTNCATAAAAAGAAAGGACANCATCAATTCTTACATCCAAATGATCATGTCAATATGTCACAATCAAGNAACGATACATATCCAACTGCCATGCATGTTGCAATTTTGATGAATCTAAAAGAAACAATTCCAGCAATTGATATTTTGATTAAATCATTATCTAAAAAAGCAAAACANTTTTCATCATTTAAAAAAATTGGCAGGACACATNTGATGGATGCTTTACCAGTTACATTAGGANNTGAATTTGCAGCTTATGTCACATCAATTAGTAAAGCAAGAAATGANNTNNTCTCATCTCAAAAAGAATTGNAAAATGTTGCATTNGGAGGAACAGCTGTAGGAACNGGTGCAAACACACCAAAAGGATATAGAAAAATTGTAATTTTAGAACTTGGAAAAATTTCTAAACTTTCACTAAAACCAGAAAAAGATATGCAACATAGTTTACAAAGTAAATTNGCAGTTGTAAATGCATCAAGTGCATTACGAAATTTGGCATTAGAAATTGGTAAACTTGCAAATGATATCAGATTGATGGCATCAGGTCCAATAGCAGGCTTGGCNGAATTAGGAATTCCAGCAGTACATGCAGGATCATCAATTATGCCCGGAAAAGTGAATCCATCATTAGCAGAATGCATGAANATGATTTGTTTTAACATAATTGGAAATGATACATCAGTTTCTTATGCAGCTCAAAGNGGACAGTTTGAGCTAAATGTAATGTTACCAGGAATGCTAAAGTGTATGTTAGAATCAACAGATATGCTCAAAAACTTCTTACCAATATTTTCTGCAAATCTAATTGATGGNCTAACAGCAAACAAAGACAAGTTACGNNCAGATATTGANAATAGTCCAGTTATCGTAACACTGCTAACTCCAAAAATAGGATATCTAAAATCAGCACAACTTTTCAAAGAGTCATTAAAAACTGGAAAGACAATCAGAGAGCTTGTNNTATCCAAGAAATTAATGAGTAACAAAGAAATTGATTCATTATTNGGATAAATAATGGCAAAGATTTTTGTAGAATCTTACGGATGTTCTGCAAGTTTTTCAGATGGGGAAATGATTTCAGGATTAATTATCAATGGAGGTCATACTTTGGTTGAAGACTCATCAGAGTCAGATTTGAACATTGTAGTTACGTGTTCAGTAAAAGACGCTACTGCAAATAAAATGATTCACAGAATCAAATCATTAAAGTCAAAGCCATTAGTGGTTGCAGGATGTCTTCCAAAAGCAGAACAGGTTACTGTAGAAAAATTTTCAGAAAATGCTAGCCTGCTAGGACCTAATTCACTTGGGAAAACACTTCAGATTATTGATTCTACATTAAAAGGTCAAAAACAAATTGCGTTAGATGATACAGATTTATCAAAAGTTGGACTTCCAAAAGTAAGACTCAATCCAGTAGTAGGAATAGTAGAAATTGCAAGTGGATGTATGAGTGAATGTACATTTTGTCAGACCAAATTATCAAAAGGAGATCTTACAAGTTACAGATTAGGAGACATTGTAAGGCAAGTTCAAACTGAAATTAAAGACGGCTGTAAAGAAGTATGGTTAACATCCACAGATAATGGATGTTATGGATTTGATATTGGAACTGACTTACCATCATTAGTAAATGCAGTTGCAGAAATTCCAGACGATTTCATGGTAAGAGTGGGAATGATGAATCCGATGTACATGCCAAGAATCAAAGAGGATTTGATTAAATCTTTTAACAATGACAAAGTCTTCAAATTTCTTCACATTCCAGTACAATGTGGAAGTAACAAAGTATTACACGATATGAAAAGAGGTCACACCGCAGAAACTTTTAGAGATATTGTCAATAAAGTAAATGATGAATTTGAGAAATTTACAATCTCAACGGATATCATAGTAGGATTTCCTTCAGAGACAGAAGAAGATTTTCAAAAAACAGTAGATTTACTTGATGAGATAAGACCAGATGTAGTAAATTTATCAAAATACAGTGCAAGACCAGGAACTGATGCAGCAGAGATGAAACAAATTGATGTTGTCGAGATGAAGCGTAGAAGTAAAATAATTTTTGAACAGATCAGTAAAATATCAATTGAGAACAACAAAAAATGGATCGGATGGAAAGGTGAAGTTCTGTTTGATGAAAAAACAGAGGAGGGCATAAAAGGCAGAAATTTTGCATACAAGCCTATTTTTGTAAAGGATGATGTGAATATTGGCCAATACCATACAGTTGAGATTACAGATGTCTCAGTAAACACCCTACTTGGAAAGATCGCAAGCTAAATTTTTTAGATCTAAAATTTGATTAAAAAAACGTAAGAAGGTTTTTTATCCAAATCAGGGAATAATAATAGAAATGAGCTTTCAGATTAAAGAACCAATTTTAGTAATAGGTTTAGGAGGGGCAGGCTCAAAATTAGCAATAAAAGCCAAAGAGGCTCTTAATTCAGATTGTTTACTAATTAGTAATGATACAAAAGATTCTTCATCAGATAATTCATTTATTCATATTTCAACAGATTCAGTTGTAAATCCATCTGTTCAATTAATCAGAGGCTCAGCATTCAAGATATCTGATGAGATAAAATCAAAGATTGCAAACTATTCTACAGTTGTAATGATGAGTAATCTTGCAGGAAAAGCAGGCTCTGCAATTGCGCCAGTAGTATCTAAGATGTGTAAGGAATCAGATAAAGGATTAATCTCATTTGCAATCATGCCTTTCAAATATGAAAAAGACAGAATTTTTAATTCTGGGATATCTCTAAAACGAATCAGAGAAGATTCTAAATGTACTATTGTGCTTGACAATGATTCATTATTAGATAGTAATCCTGATCTAAGTTCTAAAACATGTTATGATATTGCAAACTCTGCAATCATGCACATAGTAAAATCACTTGGGAATTCAGAAATATCTTCTGAGACAAATATTCTTTCAACTAGTAAAGATAGTCAAGATATCGAAGACTCACTTAGAGATTCACTAAAAATGCTTTATGAAAATGCCCCACCAAATTCAATTAAACGTTCAATGGTGTATGTGGTAGGAGGAAGTAATATTCCAGTAGGAGTATTAAATTCAATAACAAATATCACAAATGGAATTCTAAAAGAAAGTAATTCTCAAATTGATATGACATCAACTGAAGAATCCAAAGTAGTAATGCTATCATCAATTCAAGGAATGACAAAATTTGATAGCTATGATCCACTTGGAATGATCCCACAAGAAAACACGTTGGATTGGCATACACCAGATTGTAGTATTGACTGTAAACTAGATTTATACCAATTAGAATAAAATTATTTTACAAAATTTTAATTTTTTAATAGAAATTATTACTTAGAGTCTTTCTTTGGAGCTTCCTCTTTTGCTGGAGCTTCCTCTTTTGCTGGAGCTTCCTCTTTTGCTGGAGCTTCCTCTTTTGCTGGAGCTTCCTCTTTTGCT
>PBZV01000031.1 GCA_002730325.1 Nitrososphaerota archaeon | reverse complement strand
GTTGGTTCNGGTTCNGGTGTNGGTTCAGGTTCTGGTGTTGGTTCAGGTTCTGGTGTTGGTTCAGGTNNTGGTNNNGGTNNNGGTTCNGGATTTGTNCGTGAATCAAATTCAGATAAAATATCTTCGGCGTCTTTAGATTTTTTAGGGTCACTCAATTTTAATTTCCTTTAATAATNAAATGGTCNTCTTCTTTTATTTAATTTTTCAGGTTTTGNTCTTTAAGATATGAATCAAAAAAAATCTCGAGATCNTTNCTATCAGCACACTGTTTGATTTTCTCAACTAAATCAACATCTTCAATTTCATAACAATTCAGAACATCCTGAGAATCTTTAAAACCCAACATTGCTTTGTNCTTAAAAATACAATGATAGAGTTTTTCTTTCTCCATTTTTTCAGGTTTAAAATTTATACCATTTTCATCTGCAGATATTGGAGAATCCATGAATAATATGAAATTCTTCAGTATTTAGATGAAGTGTGTCAATAATTCATCAGNATTTTTTCTNNAGNTGTGAAATTTTCACAAATAGTTGNGTGATTGAAATNAAATACCATGATTTTAATTAAATTGATTTTAAAAAATCACATGNTAAAAANATCAATAATTNATTNGGAGTATCAATAATGAGTCCAGATTATCACANTATGGCAATGGAACTTCTAAATTCNGGAATTGGTGATGAAGGTAGATTAAAATTCATTTTAGGGTGTATTGCCAANAATAAGCCATTATACAAGACAGATATTAGATTTTTAGAATNTACCACTAGTCAACTTGAATTAAAAATACAGAAATTAAAAGAAANGGTTCCAAGAGAAAATATTCNAAGAGAAAATATTCCAAGAGAAAATACACCNAAAGAGAATCANCCACGTACCCTAATTTCAGANGAATATTTAGATCAACACATAGAAAAAATTATCGATAGGGATAATTCAAAAAAAGGTCAAGCAAATATNNCAGNTAGAAAAAAATCTTTTCTTAAAAGATTNTTTTCTAGATAATTTTNCCATAATTGATGTTTATTGTNAANTCATTAAACNAATACACAATACAATAATAATCAAAATANGTTAGAAANGTATTGGAAACAAGAGTTGTGTTCCACATAGATTTTGACTATTTTTATGCACAATGTGAAGAGACAAGATCTCCAGAATTAAAATCAAAACCAGTTTGTGTTTGTGTTTTTTCAGANAGNGGAGGAGNAAGTGGNGCAATTGCTACTGCAAATTACAATGCAAGAAAATATGGTGTGAAATCAGGAATGCCAATNACATTTGCAAAAAAAANATTAGAAGAAAGAAAAGATGCAGTATTTCTTCCAGTAGATTTTGATTTTTATTCAGAATTATCAGAAAAATCNATGGAAATAATGAAGCAAAGTGCAGATGTNTTTGAATATGTAGGAAGAGATGAAGCATATCTAGATGTAACAAAAAGAGTAGGAGGNGATTTTCTTAAAGCAAGTCACCTTGCACAGCAAATNAAAAATCAAATNAGAGAAAAAATAAAACTTAGTTGTTCAATTGGNATTTCACAAAATAAATTAATTTCAAAAATTGCATCAGATTTTCAAAAACCAGANGGCCTTACTNTTGTNACACCNGAAAAAATTGAAGTGTTTTTAGATCAATTAGAAATTAGAGCAATNCCAGGNATTGGTAAAAAAACTGAAGAGAGNTTTTTAGAAATGAATTTTNAAACATTGCAAGAACTAAAAAAATTAGATGTGTTTACTTTGAATAAAGAATTTGGAAGAAANAGTGGGACATACATTTACAATGCAATTAGAGGAATAGACAATGAACCAGTTAGAGAAAAAGAAGGTAGAATTCAATATAGTAAAATTATGACATTAAAAAAAGANTCNATAGANTTNCAATTTCTATNTGAAAACATCAAAAATTTATGTTCAGAAGTACATACAGTGGTTAAAAAAAATAATAAAATGTTCAAATCTGTAGGAATACANATTATTCAATCAGATTTATCAAACAAATCNAANTCAAGAATGCTTAGAAANCCAACTGATAATNTTGANGAATTACAAAAAAATGTNGAGCAGTTATTAAAAGAAGGACTAGAAAATCAAAAAANNNCAATTAGNCGATTAGGNGTTAANGTTTCNGANCTTTCAGAAATTNAAGGNCANAGTAACATAACTAATTATTTTTAGACNNNTTTTTAGATTCTAATTTNTTCAATCGTTTGGATTCNATTACAATTACAATCAAAATGAATGCAAANAGCCANGGCAAAAACATGATTTCGCCTGCAATCTTATGATATTCTTCCCAAGCAACAGGATCAGTTGTTACCTTAAGAGCATACCAAGATAATGAGAAAATTCGAATTAAATTTACANCTANGGTNCCAAGAATTCCNAAAACAAAGTATATTGTTTTTCGAGTTCGAGGAATATTCATTTTTAACATAAATGCTCCAATCACNAATGANAAAATGATAATGCTATGAACTCCAGCTGATGGCCAAAATACCTGAAGTGCCATAGANCCATGTTCACCACGTAANAACATCACATTATCTCTAGCAACTGCAGTTCCAAGTTCAAGCNCAGTAATTATCCANACATTTGCTTGAACNAAGTATGGAACAATGTATTGTAAAGGACCAAGTGTATCATAAGGGAAAAATGCATCTAAAGANAAAATGATTGCAGTTCCTGTNAGNAANATNGGACCGGCAGGAGCAATTCTAATCCATCGCCTTCCAAAGAANATTGTAAGTGTTNCAATTATGAAAATACCCATTACAATNAANTCCCACATCCATGTCCANGAATAGATTAACTGNACATCAAATACTTCTGCTGATTCAATNATGTATTCTCTTAATCCATATTCTAATGATACAAGATATGAAATGGTTANNAATACCAAAGGNANAACTGCAAGTAATCGTTTTTTTGAAATGATAATTTTAAGNCCAANAAGTTCNGCTACAACAAAAACTAATGCAAATAGATAACCACCTCTTCCTTCATTCCAACTCCAAGCAATAGAATCAGGNAATGCGATCATAGCAAAAAGAATNGGNCTAGCAANNAAGNAGTATTCCAAGAATCAAATTCCAATTNTGCATTAATNTAACTTAGATTGGGCAAATAAATATCTCAANACANCAAATTTTGAAAATTTNTTGTNTAATTAGANAAATTGAGTAGAGATGCTAGTCNTCAGCATCTTCAATTTCATCGGCATCAGGATCNCGCCTACNTGGTCGGATTGGGATGTAAATGTATGTCACNNCNATTATTCATTAGACATCAAGATACATTCAAAGGTTGNAAAAATTTGGCTA
This sequence comes from Nitrososphaerota archaeon, assembly GCA_002730325.1. GTDB lineage: Archaea > Thermoproteota > Nitrososphaeria > Nitrososphaerales > Nitrosopumilaceae > Nitrosopumilus. The sequence continues at coordinate 13,045 of PBZV01000031.1, read as the reverse complement.
TTAGGTAATTTCTATTGAATCAAATTNNAGAATNGATCNTNCACTCAGTTTTTAGAGANTTCACAGTNGTAAAATAAGTAACANTCAAAATTACAATNGCAATTATTCTNATAGGGNATTCATAATTTGTCAAAAANGTTGTNGCAGTNANNCCAANTGANCCAAATGTGGATATNACTGCAAATCCAACTGGACCACAGCTACATGCACCAGCTGCNGCACCAANNATAGNTCCAAAAANACCNCCACTNATTTTTTGTTTGGANCNNTTCAANATATNGATTCTGAAAATATTCATNGGNATNACTAAAGCAGACAGNANACNAATTATCAAAATTANAGAAAACNCCAATTCAGTTCCAGAAGGNATNTGACCTACAACATAAGGNTCNAAGAAAATATANTCAGATAAAATCAACAATCCAANNAACATGGATGANAAAAGAACACATGAAAGAATTATGTATNTNAAATTTGAGAAAACAAGTTTTATTGTTTGAACCATNTATACCATAGAATCCATGATTTGTTTAAACACAGAAAATGGTTGTGCTCCNGTGATTTGTTGTTGTCCATCAGGNCCTANAATAAAAAATCCNGGTGTNGCTCTTACANNATGTTCTCTTGCTTGTTGANTNTTAAATTGAATTCGTTTNGAATATTTTTCTGAATCAAGACANCTTNCAAAGAGATCCATATCAAGATCTAAACTAAATGCAAATGCCTTTAATCGTTCAGNANTTACCCAACCNTTATCAATTTGTGGTTCNTGNGAAGAATAAAGAAGATNATGANATTTCCAATACATTCCTTGATCNTCNGCACANTATGTTGCTTGAGCTGCTTTTGGAGANTCANGTCCTAAAAATGCAAANTCAACNAAAATCAGATTNGCTTTTCCAGTTTCTATGTATTCNTNAAGTANTGCAGGTTTTGTNTTTTTAAACCANTTATAACATCCATGACATTGATAATCACCAAATTCAACGATAGTNATTGGNGCAGAAGGATCACCTAGAATTGGAGANCCCATTTCAGTAGANATGGTTCCACGTAATCTATCATTTGAAAGAGNTTCAGGTTCAGAAGAAGGTAAAGAAGCNGCAATTCCACCAATNATTGCAATTACAATGACGCCTAAAATAACGCCTTTTTTATTCATATTNAACACANTGNAAATGAGNTAAAAAAACTTATTCNGAATTTTGAGTANATTTTCGTTTAAACAGGTTNACAAATTTNTCAATTGCAGTNTCAATTGGACATACCTCGCATGCAACTACAGAAGAATGACTATCAAAATGCTTATCAAATTTTTCTCTAGATTCAAAAACTAGATCACATTTTTCACAATATACTTTGNTANNATTTTTCCGAGANNTAGACATNATGAAAATTTGCAACTATTGCTTATAAAGATCNTGTTNAGAATCAACACATGAANAAAATCTTTGATAAAATTNTTACAGGATTTTTTGTNATNACATTAGGAATGTTATGGTATTGCAGTACCANATATTATATCAAACCAAATNACTATTCAATAATNATTTATGATGTTTATGGGAATCAAGTAAAAATTAAAGANATNAGAACAGAATTTAAAACAAGNAAAGTTGCAAAAAGTTACATAGCAGAATACAAAAAAANGACTNCCNCATTATGATTTTACAATTGCCNTNGATTNACCAAATATTAAAAATAATACAATTCCAAGAATTTTTAAAATCAGTCACAAATAATGTATTCTCATATGTACATTTAGTTCAACTTGGTATTGTGTTACAAATCCACAATGAGTACAAGAAAACATTTCATGTTGTGATGAATGAGAATCACGTTCTATAATTTTTCCAGTAATAGATGTAATACTTATGGTATCATTATTAGAAATTACCGCAAAATTATGATTCTCGCCAATAGAATTAAGAAATTCTTTAATGGCAGAAATGACAGTGCTAGTTTCAAGAATTTCATCATCATCCAAAGTAGATAGGGTAAATTGCTTGTTTTTTAAAGTAGGAATGGCTGCTACTTGATCAGATACATAGACAAGTAATTCATTTTTTATAGATAAAACATCCTTGCAATCAATAGTAAGCATGAGATTCAAAGATTTAGTCAATATTTTAGTTTAACAATTATTTGAAAATGATTATTATGGTTCAATATCATTAGTTTGGATATATGCAAGACTCAGAAACATTTGGAATAGAAAAAGATCATGGGGAAGAGGTAGTTAAATGGTTAAATGAAAAAGCAAAATCACAAAATATGAAATTAGAGGCCAGATTATATGGATATACAATTTCTACAAAAAATTTCGGGGATTTTGAGATGTTTTCATGGATTGGAGAGGTACAAAATGCTAGAAAGTTAATCATTAAAGCAAGTAAGAGGTTCAAAGTAAAAGTTATCGAAGGAGGGTACAAACCCAAAGAAAAATTATTCAAGATGAAAAAATTAGATTTTGCCAAGGTTAAGAAAGGTGAAAAAACAATTGGTTTAGTAGAATTTGCAGTGTCAAGATTTGGCAACAAACAATGGGAAGTTCAAAATGAAGAACGTCATTAATCAGACAATCAAGGGAGATAAAACATGAAAAAAATTGGAATTGTAGGAATTGGAATGTTAGGCAATGCAGTTGCTTTGCATTTACTAGATTTAGGATTTCAAGTTACAGTATACAACAGAACAAAAGAAAAAACAATTCAATTAAAAGAAAAAGGTGCTAAAATTGCCACATCTCCAAAAGAAGTTGCAACAAACTCAGAACTGGTAATCATCATCGTCAGAGATGCAAACGCAGTTAAAGAAATTTCTTTTGAAAGTAACGGAATAGTTGAAGGTAAACACAGTGGATTAATTGTTGCAGATATGAGTACAATTGATCCGTCAGAATCAAAACAAATTTCAGAAAAATTTTTGAAAAATAACATAAACAAACTAGACATTCCAGTTATGGGAGGACCAAATGTTGCAATTTCAGGGGATTTGGTAATGATGGTATCAGGGAATAAAGAAAGTTTTGAACAATGTAAAAACGTCTTTGAAAAAATTGCAAACAAAATATTTTTTCTAGGGAATGAAGGGACAGCACATGCTATCAAATTAGCCATGAATTTACAAATTACCATGCTTGCACTTGCTTTGTCTGAAGGAATCATGCTTGTTGAAAAAACAAACGTGGAACCCAAAAAATTTCTAGAAATTTTGAATTCAACTTATTTCAAAACAGGAATGAGTGAAAATAAAGCATTTAAGATGATTGATGGTAANCANGATGCAACATTTACTCTAAAAAATTTAAAAAAAGATATTGATACAATGTTATCCAGNGCAAATTCTTTAGAATTAAAATTACCAATGTTAGAAAANGCAAAACAGGTTTATGATAATGCGGTAAGTCAAGGGTTTGGAGAAATTGACTATACTGGAATTATTTCATACATNAGAAAAATGAATGAAAAATAGTTCTGAATNGNTTAATTCATAGTTAAATCAACGTACAATAAATTANACATATTATATTATNATTTTTGANAATNAAAGAACANNCTNTTAAAGTCTTAAATTTTTTNTACTAGAATTTTAAAANGAGGTTTAAACGTTTTACAAAAATCCTATAAGTTACNATGGNTTTAACATATTATGAGACTAAAAGATAAAGTAGCAATAGTCACAGGAGCNTCAAGCGACATAGGNANGGGAATAGTANAAAAATTTGTAGCNGAAGGGGCCAAAGTAATCCTNNTTGCAAGAGATTTAGANAAATTAGAACAAACAAGNAAAGAGGTNGGAAATGGAGAATCAACTGCATCAATTTCTTGTGATTTAACTGATGAGTCACAGGTTTTGCAAACTGTAAATCAAATCATGNATACATATGGAGAAATAGACATTNTAGTAAATAACGCAGGAACAATCAATGATCCNNTTCATTTTCATAAAATGAGTGATTCAGATATTAGAAAAATTNTTGATGTGAATNTATTAGGANTNTTCAACATTACAAAATCAGTTCTCATCAAAATGGCAGAAGTGAAAAGTGGTTCAATAATTAATGTAGGATCTATTGCAGGTGAAAGAGCAATCACTAAAGTCCATTTGGCAGTATACTCATCCACAAAAGCAGCAACAGCCATGTTTACCAAATCAATTGCTGTAGAATATGCAAGAAANCATATCAGATGTAATTGTGTCAGTCCAGGAATAATTAATTCAGGAATGATTAAACCATATTTGGATGATCCTGAAGCNAGAAAAGTTATCGAGGAAAGAATTCCNCTNGTTAGAATNGGAGANCCAGAAGATGTTGCAAANGCAGTTTCATTTTTAGCATCTGACGAGGCAAGTTGGATTACAGGTACAATACTCAACGTAGATGGCGGNAAAACTGCTTCAGAAGGATAAAAANNTCTAAAANGTTCGAAATTTTAAAACANTTATGATNNGATATTTTTTCTCTTCATAAACACATTATAGCTTAATCCTGAAACAAGCATAATNATTCCAGTAACTACAGACCACATTACAAAAGATGTGATTTGNGAGTCATCCATAAGAAAGGATTAATTTTTGANCATCTAAAGTTTGGGTTAAAAATACATTTTAAATTAAATTTTGATAATTATGAAACATCTAAATAGATTTAATGNAGGATTNGNGTATGCCTGAAATCATATGCCCAGATTGTGGACATAGNNTGTTTCATGAAAATGAAACTACTTTGAAAATTGAAGAGACCGTTCATTCAAAATTCTGTAGAAANGAAGAAGGNNAAACTCACAGTTTNATGCANAGAGATCCNNCACATATGGAAACATTTGATTCAGAAAGAGAAAANGATACATCAGGCACTCCCNTTTTAAAAAAATAATTTCTNGAAAAATTCCTCAAAATTATATCCTAGGTATTATTAACGCANATTAATTGNCCAAAGAACTTTGTTATGATTTAGTGGTAGTNGGAGGAGGTCCNGCAGGATCATCAGCAGCATTTGCAGCTGCTCAAAAAGGGATCAAAGTTGCATTAATCGAAAAAGAGAACTCCATTGCAGAGACAGTTAGAACCAGNGGNGTTACATGGATTCAAAATATCAAAGAATTTGGAATTCCAGATGACTGCTACAATCCAATCAAAAATTTTTCATTTTGTTCTCCAAATAATGAAGTAACAATTAGNGATTCAGANCCAAGAGCAGCAGTTCTNGATGTNAGAAAAACATACAGATGGTTAGCAACTCAAGCANAAAATGAAGGAGTAGATATTTTCATTAAAACCAATATCAATGANGTTATCAAAAATAAAAAAGGCGACATANTAGGNGTAAAAGGTAGNAANCCAGAAGGAGAAATTTCATTNAACTCCAAAATTGTAATTGATGCNAGTGGNTTTCAATCAACAGTCAGTAAAGCAATGGGATTGGTTTCACAGTGGGAAAGATTTGGAGCAGGTGCAGAATATGAAGTAAAGGTAGAAAATGTTGATCAAGAAACATGGTGGTTAATGGTAGGACAACAATATTCACCAGCAGGNTATGCATGGATTTTTCCTTTAGGAAACAATATTGTAAGAATAGGGGTAGGAGTGGGCAAACCAGAATCAAATGTAGACCCAACACAAAGACTCAAAGAATTAATGGAGACAAAATTAGGTCCAATAAAAAAATTAGGNAAAATAACACCAATTGAATTTCATTATGGATTAATTCCAAATGATGGATTGTCAAGAAAAACGGTATACAATAACTTGATTTTAGTNGGAGATTCTGCAGGACAAGCAAATCCATTGGTNTTAGAAGGNATAAGATATGCAATAAAATTTGGAAGAGTTGCAGGTAAAGTTTCAGCANATGCAATAAAANCNGATAAGACAGATGAAACAGCACTTTATCCATANGAAGAAAACTGGCGNAAAGAAATAGAATCAAAAATAAANTCTGCAGGAAAAGTTCAAGATAGATGGATAGGTCTTTCAGATAATGAATGGGANAAAGAATTAGACATCATNAAGGAATTAAAATCAGATGAGTTTTTAGATTTCATAAAAGCAGATTTTGGATTATCAAACATGTTAAAACTTGCTACACGTCACCCNAAACTNGCNGTAAGACAATTGTTCAATTTAGTTAGAGGTAAGAATTAGAAAATCAGGNCAAGGCAACTATNNGTTGATAGTTGCCAGNCTTGATCTCAGGCACAGATGTGGNATGNTTTGACGNATTGGACATACAAATTGAATGAAATTGCTCCAAAGTGCAATNAGCACANGCTCTACAAATCATNCTAGTGGATTTCATACATTGAAAACATTTAGCNTTCTCAATTAAAACACCACCACAATNTCTACATGATTCATCAGGCAATCTTATTCAAATAAAATTAATAAAAATNGAATATAAGGAAAACGTAGGAATNATCCGTAACTAAGCTCAGNGAAATAAGATAATAATGGAAATATGAAAATAAAAAATATGGATGGAGTTAGAAAAACTTTTGATAAATGGGCTCAAAACGGTAGAGCAGAATTAATGGAGAAAGAACATGGAAAAAATGTTTCAAAATTTTTACATACAATTTCATTTGAGAAANCNTTTACATTTCTGGATGTGGGGTGNGGGAATGGATGGGTTGTAAGAAAAATTGCAGAAGANNCCAATTGTAAAAAATCAATAGGAATCGATAAAAGTAAAAAAATGATCATNGAATCTAAGAAAAAAATNACCAANAANAAAGAAGANTTTTTTCACACAGATATAGAATCGTGGAAANGGGTTACCAANTTTGATATTATTTTTTCAATGGAATCATTATACTATGCAGACTCTATTGAATTAGCATTAAAGAAAATATTCAAATTATTAAAACCAGGNGGACAGTTTTTTTGTGGAACAGATTTTTACACAGATAATAAAGCAACTGCCAAGTGGGCAAAAATCATGAAAATTCAAATGCATTTGCATTCAAAAAAAGAGTGGAAAGAATTTTTTCAAAATNCNGGATTCAANGTTAAAACAAAACAAGTNAAAGATTTGAAAAATTCTAAAAAATGGAAGAGAGAATGGGGAACTTTGTTCATTATAGGCACAAAACCTGAAAAGTAATATTCAAATTCAATTAACAAATTAAATAATCATGTGAGCTGGAGCACGACACGCTGCTACGGCAGAGGAAACTCCTCCCTCCATACAGGAAATGTGATTCGGAGATGAATAACCAGAGATGGTTGGCAACGGAGCAGAAAAAAATCCAATATGGCGCACAGTGATGGCAAAACCTGAGGTTTCCATAAAAGGAATGAAAAAAGCCGCCCCACATGGAGCAAAGCCAAACAGAACTCAANGATCCTGTACTAAGTTCAGGTAGGCTGCAAAGCGAAATATCGTGAAAACAGAAGGAGGGTTACTCCCAGCACACATAATTTTTTTTTTTNAAAAATTTTTAAAAACTAACTCATAGANGNTACTTGATCTTTACAGANACTTGCATTACATTTGCAAGTAGCATCACAAAGACAAGAGCCNTGCATTTCACAATCACATTCAGAACCAATTTCTGCAGATGCNGCACATCCACATGCTGCTTCTTCANCAGTTGTTTGTTGNGGAGGACTTTGNTGTNGTGGTTCAGTANTGGTTTGTGANNCATCATCATACAAACTTCGTGTTTTTTGATAATTACTATCATCTTTTAATTGAGCTTCACCTCTATTGGTTTGNTAACCGCCAGATGAAGNNCTAGTTTGNTNACCTACAAGATGAGNAGGATCAATTCCTGTTTGNCCTTGTTCACCAGCCTNTGNTTTTTTGAGTGAACGNNTACTGAAAATGAAAAATCCAATNCCACCAANAGCTGCCATTCCAGCCATTCCNTAGACAATCANTACTGGNAANTCACCGGNAGAAGTTGTAGCNTATCCTTCTGGAGGAGTTGGNGTNANACCTGCAATTTCAACACCATCCAAANNATCTAATGCACCAAAACCAATTGCTGNAAGAGTNGCTTGNTCTGATGATTGTACACTTCTAACAANATANNGTTGATCAGACANNATTTNAGNTTCAAAGACTTTTTCAACTTGTCTTCCTTCTCTNAGACTACTTTCACCCATAGTCCAANTAGATACAACAAATCCTGCAATTTCATCACTTANTCCAAATGTNCTGGCATCAGCGTTAATTCCAGTAGGATCAAACAAAAAGTGCCAATTNGTAAGNGGTTGTTCCAAAATAAAATCAGCATNAATCAAAGGTCTATNNAGAACATTTTCAATTTCAGTNNCTNCAAAGTANGTGTAAACTTCAGGTTCTTGATCTCTTAGTATGTTAATTGGAATNTTAATTTCTANACCATNAATGACTATTTCAGAATNAGTAGACATACCTCTCCACCCTAAATCAACAAGTGTTCTTTGAGTGTCTTTTGTAATGACATAATTAGAAATACTTCCTTCAATAATCACACGATAGTCAACTGAAGTATTGATATTTCGGGCTTTAAGATGAAAATCATAATCGACATTCAAGTCAGAAATTCTTGCTTGACTTCCATCATCAGCAATTGTTTTGTTTAATTCAGCAATAAGAGTTTGAACTCCAGGATTTGTTGCGTCAGCAGAACCTTCTACCGTCCATTCATGTCCACGTAATTCATCAAATAGATTTCCNCCATTTGGGTATTCAATAAAAACTGTTTTTAGATAAGTCATTTTAAATGGAGATTCATCAGAATTTGGATTTACTCTTGCATCTAGTTGAGCAGCCCATGCAGGAGTACTAGTACCTACAACAATAAGTCCAGCCAGTAAAATTGTAAAAATTAAAGATCTAGACACAAACGAAATCTAAAAAAATCAGTAATAAACGTATCCAAACTTATCAAAGATAATTTATTTTTGAAAAAGTAATATGTAGTAAGGTGTGTAGACTTGTGGTTTTAGAGGGAATATGATATGATTACAGTTTTAGCAGGAGGAACAGGTTCGGTAAAAGTAGTTAGAGGTTTTGTATCTCAAGAATCNAAAGTCAACGTAGTCAGTAATGTTGGNGATAATTATTGGCTTTATGGACTCTATGTATGTCCAGATATAGANACTATTGTGTATGGNTTNGCAGATTTACTAGATGGNGAAAAAGGATGGGGAATNAAAAAAGACACATTCAATTTTTTGCGTCAGATGGAAGTTTTTGGAGAAGAAACATGGTTNAGANTTGGNGACAGNGATGCNGCAACTCATCTAATTAGAACAAACATGTTAAAAAATGGAAAAAATCTAAGTGATATTACAAAATGGATGTGTGAAAAATTTGCAGTTANTGCAAANATAATTCCAGTAACAGATAACACTATTGAAACAAGAATTACAACAAACAAAGGGGAATTACATTTACAAGAATATTGGGTAAAACATAGAGGAATGGATCCNGTTGAAGGAATTCAATATATTGGTTCAGACAAAGCTCGTCCAAANCCTGAAGCAATCAACGCAATCCATGATGCAGANTTAGTTATTTTAGCACCAGGAAATCCATTAACATCAATTGGACCAATGTTACAAATTAAAGGAATAAGAAAAGAATTATCAAAAATAAAAAGAAAAGTGGTGGCAATCAGTCCATTAATTGGAGAAAATGCAATCAGCGGACCTGCAGCAAAATATATGCAAGCTGCAGGAATAGAATCAAANGCATATGGATTAGCAAAAATGTATTCAGACGTTTGTTCTAACATTATTGTAGATACTAAAGATAAAGCACTAGTTCCAAAAATTCAGAGTTTAGATATGAAAGTTTTTGAAACAAAAATAACTATGAAAAATAAAATTGCAGAAGACGCATTAGCAAATTTTATCTTAAAACAAGTCCACNTATAATTTGAAAATAGCAGCAATTATTCCTGTAAAGACTTTCTCTAATGCAAAAACACGTTTAGATTTATCTCCACCAAAAGTGGAAGNATTATGTAAAATCATGTTAGAAGAAATTTTACATACAACATCAATTTCACCTCAAATTGAAAAAACANTAATTGTTACAAAAGAANAAAAAGCAATNGAGATTGGAAAAAAATTTGATGCACATATAATAATTGATGAAAAAGAAGAAAGTGTAAACAGTGCAGTNGCACTTGCAGACAAATATCTATTAGAAAATAATTTTGATGCNTCAATTGTTTTTCCACAAGACATACCATACATNAAAACTCAAGATATNGATTTTATGTTAAACTACATNGCNCCTCCAAATTTTGCAATCATAGTTCCCTCAAGGAGATTTGATGGAACAAANGCGCTTGTAAGAATGCCAATTAATTTAATGGAAACTCATTACGATGAAGACAGTTACAAAATTCATATGAATACAGCAAAAGAACACACACTAAATGTTGCAATGGTTTTTGTTAAAAGAATNATGTGGGATGTNGATAACAAAGAAGANTTGGAATTTCTTCTNGAACAAAATGATAAACCACAAATTGCTGAAAAAATAAAAAANATTATTGATCAGTGAAAAANAGATTTCAAAATTNNTTCTTTCAATAGAAAACANTCAACAANCTTATAAGCAATGNTTCNGAAAGTGTTAAATATNATAGAAAAATNNTTTTGGAGAAATTNAAATGGTCAAAATAACAAACCCAAAGGACAGATGTCCAAGATGTGGACAAGGTTCNATTGTAACTGATGCCAGTACAGGNGAGAATTTTTGTGGAAAGTGTGGATTTGTATTAACAGATAAAATATCAGAGTCAGGACCTGAATGGAGATCATTTTCNAATGAAGGTGAAAACAAAAGTAGNGCAGGNNTTCCAACATCACTTGCAATGCATGATATGGGATTAGCAACNGTCATCAATCCCCAAAACAGAGACGCAACTGGAAANCCANTATCAGCATCNATGAAAAGCACNATTGAGAGACTNAGAACNTGGGATANTAGAAGTCAAGTTCATGAACCAGTNGACAGAAACTTTAGACAGGCATTTAGTGANTTAGACAGATTAAAAGATAAACTTGCAGTAGGAGATGCAGTNATTGAAAAGGCAGCATACATTTACAGAAAAGCTTTAGAAAAAGGACTAGTNAGAGGNCGTTCAATTTCNGCANTGATTGCATCTGCACTNTATGCAGCATGTAGAGACACAGAAACCCCAAGAACACTAAAAGATATTGGNGGTGCAAGTAANATTAAACGAAAAGANATTGCAAGATGTTATCGTTTACTGTTAAGAGAATTAAATTTGANNATGCCAGTAGTTGATCCNGTTAAATGTATTTCACGAATTGCCAGNAAAGCAAACTTGTCAGAAAAAACAAAACGAAAAGCAACAAAAATTTTACANACTGCTGANGAGAAAAAAATNTCNGCAGGAAAAGATCCGATGGGGTTNGCAGCTGCNGCNNTNTATGTAGCATGTGTGANAAATGGNGAAAATAAAACTCAAAGAGANGTGGCAGAAGCTGCNGGAGTTACCGAAGTAACTATAAGAAATAGATACAAAGGTTTGAAAGTNGCATTAGATCTCTAANNTNGANTTTTCNTTAGAATAAAATTTNCGTATCAANAACATTGAAATNGAAAAAATACCAGATATNAACAATAANAGTTCCAGTGATGCCATNAANGAATGAGAAAANGCATCNNNNATNGAAATGNAATTNATTTGAGANATNAANTTTGCATAAGAAAAAACAAAGTANTTNGTNGCCCAATGAATCAAAAGAGATGCAACAAAACCNTATCTGAGATAAACCCATCCTAAAATAATTCCACCAGCAGTNGCTTGAGCAAATTTNCCCTCACTCCANGATTCACCAAAAGCAATATGAGCAAAACCAAAAAGAACACCNACAAAAANAATCANAAGTATNGCTTTTGTNGAATCNTGAATNTCTAAAGAATCTAGGATTCCATAAACAACGAATGAAGTATTTTNCAGAAGTTCGCCTAGAATAAAGNGCAAATAAAGGAATNCCAATCAGNANNAATCNGAATCCAAATTCTTCAATTAAAGGNGCAAGACTAACATAAAAAAANTGAATTANATCATTTNCACCNAGNNGNGGNACAGTTNCAATTCCAAATTNTTCTTGAATAAAATTAATCANTGTNGAAATTAAAACTAAAATCGAAAACCATTTTGTNATTNCAAACATGTAATTTTTTTCTNAATCNAATTTNCCTAGNGAAATAATTGAAGACATTGATTTGAAAAAACNATGTTTTGGACCNANTATNGAAATCACAAAAAGAACAGCATAAAAACTCCACAAAATNACAAAGACATCACCAATGCTGATATCAATTGGANTTTGATATAGAGCNGTCCCTTNAAAAAGTTCTNNNTGNGTTANAGGAAAATCAAAATTTATGTCACCACCAATGTTGCTTTCAAATACAACAAAAAGTCCAATTGGAAATGAAATTAAAAGTAATCCAAAAACTACAGATAGTAAAGCAGTAAAAGGAATACCAATAGATTGAATTAATTTTTTTGAATTTTGCAATTTATACTAATGAAGTTCTATACTTTCTTCAGCAAACCCTAACCCAACCAAAGTATCTTTGATTGAATCTCTATGATCTCCTTGTAAAAAGACATAACCTTCTTTGGCAGTTCCACCACAAGCGTATTTGTTTTTAAGATCTTTTGCAACAGTTTCTAAATTATTTAGTTTAGGATCTAATCCCTCAATCATAGTGCCTTTTTTCTTAAATCGCCTTGTTTCTAATCTAATAATTATTTTAGTACTATCTTTGGCAAGTTCACCACATGCACACAAGTCTTCTGGAAGACCACAAGTATTACAAATTACTGCCATACGTTCGAAATCAATTCAATTATTCACACTATTAAGCCTTGTTTGAATTGATAAGAGTACAAGAAATCTTTTTCCTGTCTATTTGTATAAATTTGAATCATATAGATTTGGATAGTTTCTCTCATAAAAGATAAGATTTGATCTTTATCTATAATTGACCATGATTTTCCAGGTGCATAATAGTTAATTTTTACAAAGTTATTTGATACTAGCAGTGATAATG
>PBZV01000030.1 GCA_002730325.1 Nitrososphaerota archaeon | reverse complement strand
ATAATTAAAAATAATAATTAAAAATAATAATTAAAAATAATAATTAAAAATAATAATTAAAAATAATAATTAAAAATATAATCACAACTAAAAATAATTTTAATTTTTAAAATATTTTTAGTAAAGATAACTCATGAGTTTAATTTGTTCTTCAGTTGAAATAATATTTTTTGTAGTTAAAATTTCTAATAGTTCTTTGAAGATTGCTTTTTGTTCAGAAGACATTCCTCCTGATGGACCTTTTTCTCCTGGTGGACCGGGTGGACCACGAGGACCTGGTGGACCTATAGGACCTTGTTCTCCAGGTGGACCTTGTTCTCCAACACTACCAAGTGGACCAGTTGGACCACGTTCACCTTGTGGACCTTGAATTCCTTGTGGACCTTGTGGACCTTTGTCACCAGATGGACCAGTTGTTCCACGTTCACCTTGTAAGCCTTGTGTACCTTGTGGACCTTTGTCACCAGGGGGACCGGGTAGACCGGTTGAACCTTTGTCACCAATAATACCAAGAGGACCTTTGTCACCTTTTTCTCCTTGAGGGCCAGGAACTCCAGTTAGTCCTTTAGAACCTGCAGGACCTTGTGGACCTTGTGGACCTTTGTCACCAGGTACACCAGATGGACCTTTGTCACCAGATGTACCGGGCGCACCTTGAATTCCTTTTTCTCCTTGAACACCAGCCATACCAGTTGGACCTTTTAATCCAGGAGTTCCAATTGAGCCAGTTAGTCCTTTGTCACCTTGTAATCCCTGTTGACCTTTGTCACCTTTGTCACCAAGCGTACCTCGTAAGCCAGATGTTCCTTTGTCACCAGGGGGACCTGTTGGACCTGTTTCACCTTTTCCTCCAGGAGGGCCTTTTAATCCAGATAATCCTTTGTCACCAGGTGAACCAGTTGGACCTTTGTCACCTTTGTCACCAGTTGGGCCAGCAGTACCTTTGTCACCTTTGTCACCTTTGTCACCAGTAATTCCTTTTGCCCCAGTTAACCCACGGTCTCCAGAAATTCCTTTGTCACCAGTAGATCCTTTGTCACCAGTAGATCCTTTGTCACCAGGGGGACCTGTTGGACCAGATGTTCCTTTGTCACCAGTTGGGCCAGTAGCACCAATAGTACCAGTAGCACCAACACTCATCTTTGGAACACGTTTGGGTTTTGGAGATTCAGGTTTAGGTTTAGTTTCAGGTTTAGTTTCAGGTTTAGTTTCAGGTTTACGTTTNNGNTTTGGAGNTTCAGGTTTAGTTTCAGGNTTAGGTGAAATTCGTAGAGGATTTGGNAGTNNAAATACAGAATTTAGNGAGGATAGAAGATCAGTTGCAACAATCCAAATAGAATCTAATTCNACAATAGATGCAGGAAGAGGATTATCNGGAGAGCCAAGAATTTGTGAAAAAACACCATCTTTTACTCCAAGATGAAATGTGCCNCTCCATAATGATAAAAATTGTTTTTTNCTTATAGCNTCNTCAGNTGGTTTACTATCAGTAATTGAAATTTNAGCCTCATANACNCCTGATTGTTTATGTGGGTATGATCCTTTAATCGACAATTGNGACTGAGAGGACATATTCGAATGTGTGGGTTTCAAGTATTTCTGTATTTAGATCGTCTCATCTAATTCAAAAATAACNACATTANGCNCAGNGAGTTAGTATTTATCTAGAGANAATTGNACCAAGAGNTNTTGAAGAAGCCATTTGGNAANAAATCANAGGANATTGAAGAGNTANANNCNAANAACCNAGTCAAAAAAGAGAATAGTTTAGTAGATCCAGATTTNANCCGAAANANATTATTTAAAAAAGGAGTTAACTTGATGGCAGATGAAAAATTAGAAGAAGCNNTAGTATATTTTCANCAAGCATTACGNATTGATCCTGAAAATGTTGAGACATTNCTAAAGTTAGGATATGCAAAATTTCANCTAGATGATTATNGNGAAGCATTAAGAGTATATGATCAAATTTTAGAAATTGATATTACAAATCCAGAAGTTTGGAATCTTANNGGATTAGTACANTATGAACAGAAAAAATATGCACAGGCTTTAGATTCAGTGGATAAAGCAATTGAATCAGACCCAACATATGGCATGGCNTGGTACAACAAAGCTTGTTTCTTATCATTGTTAAACCAAGTTCCAGAATCTTTAGAATCATTAAAACGTTCAATTGAAATCGATGTGAAAAATGCTAGAAAATCAATTCGAGATAAAGATTTTGTCAATGTTAGAATTGAAGAAGGATTCAAAAGAATTGAAGAAGTAGTNGTTTTAGAATCAGTNAGACAAGGATATCANACATTAGGTGCAATTGTNTGGACAACATTTTTGGATANAATAGATGCTGAAACTGCATTANGAAANNTATTAGAAAAAGGATTACTTGTACAAAATGAAAAACGTGANGGTCTAAGTAAAATTCCAATATATGATCTTGCANNAAACGTTGCAGAAAAAATTGGNAAAGAAAAGAAAGGATTGTTTGGAATTACAAGAAAGACATTACCAAAACCAATTAAAAATTTGAAAGAACTNAGTCATGCAATTCAATCAGTNAAAGAATCAATTGAAGAAAANAATGCNGAAAAAACTATTGANGTTTTTGAAGAGTTCATTGATCCTACAAAATCAGGNGAACAGATGATAGAAAATTTCTTTGAACAACATAGAGAAATTAGATTATGGAAAATTAGACTAAANGATAGAGGAGATGACTATATTGTTGAAAANAAAGAAAAAATGTTAATGTTNTTTGAGAATATAGAAGTAACAATTACTAAAAAACTTAGAAACGAAATTTCTTAATTATTCAGCAGACAANTCCCAATAACTTGCATCTTCTTGTTTCTCAGTAGGTTTTTGAAGNTTCTTCCATTCTTTGAATGANCGAACATACAATTTTGCATTAGACANNCCTGCAGATTTGAGTGCATAGTATGCCAATCCAGAAAGAGTNCCTACACTTCCACAATAAGTAATAATTTCAGAGTTTTCAGTAACACCNCGATTATCCAATAATCGTTTCATATCCTCTTTTGGACGAAGAATTTTGTCATTAAAGGCAAGTGTTCNATAAGGCAAACTAATTGCACCNGGAATATGTTGCTCTAAAAAGTTCAGACGTTCTCGATTATCAATTAAAATCACATCATCTCTTGTTTTTGCAGTTTCCAAATAATCAGAAGTNGCCAAAATATTAGATTGTAGTTTCATNGAATGNTCCTTNCTTTGAATNTCAGGTGTTTGAGAATCATTTTCCAATCCAAGAGATTTCCAATGACCATAAGTTGTTTCAAGTAANGAAACATNAGAATGTCCAAGATATTCCAATGTCCAAGCAACTCGTGATGCTAATGCACCAAATGTATCATCATAAACAACAACACGGGTTTCATCNTCAATGCCCATAGAATTTACAAGTTTTAAAACACGTTCAGGACTATCATCAGACAAAAGAGTGGCCAAAGGCAAGTTCACAGCAGAAGTAATNTGATCTTGTTTGTAGTCAGCCTCACGTCGAACATCAATAACTCGAACNCTTTTGTCTCGGATTTCTGAACGTAATGAATCTACATCAGTAGTGANGTCAATAGAATTGGTCAAGCAGCACATTCACCCTTGCCAGTCTTTGTATGATAACTAGTATCACTACCATAATCAAGATAAAAGTCAGGATCTTCTTCTTTTGTNGGNGGNATTGTTAATGGTTCTAANACTTTCTTAATATCANTAATAGATTTAATTTCAGAATCTTCATTTTTAGTTACAATTCTATGAATCCANGANTGTAAAGTATCATCAGGTTTTTTGTGTTCTTTGAATAGTTCAATAATTTTNAAAATGACTGAAATTACTCTTTTTGCAGGAACTCTAAGACAAATTTCCCCAAGCATTGCTTCACCATCAGAGCGTCCACCTAACGACATTTGATAATTTGGATACATGTCTTTTCCAACACGTGCACCNCCTCCAAAGAATCCAATNGTTGCAATACCGTGTTGACCACANGAATTTGGACAACCACTAATCTTAATTGAAGAGGCTCTAAGATCATCATCTTCATCTAGTTTTAATTCAAGGAATTTTCTTTGAATTTCTTTTGCNAGTCTATGAGAATTGGTCAATGCCAAATTACAAGAAGNTGTTCCAGAACANCCAATAGGNGCAGTCATAGTTANTGCNCCAGATTTTGCCAATCCAATTAGTAAAAGTCTAGAATANATTTTAGGTAAATCATCTTCATGAACATATCTTATTGCTACGTTTTGAACAAACCCAGTTCTTGCTTTTCCTTCTGCAGAGAAATCACGAATGATATCAGCAATTGCAGNCAATTGATTCGAAGTAATATCTCCAGCTTCAAGAGTGATAAACACNGAATGATAACCAGATTGTTTTTGTTTTACAGTATTTGTTTTAAGCCATCNTGCAAATCCATCAGGAGCAGATTCACCNCTTTCATCAGATATTCTAATTGGTTGTTGNATTTCACTTGGAGTAGTATCAACTTTAAGCTTAGTGATAACAGATTGGGTAGCTCTAACAACAGCTCTTTCTTTTAATACCAAGTTTTGGAATTTCTCCCANCCCATTTCATTTACAAGGTAACGCATTCTATTTCTTGCAAGATTGATNCTATCACCCAATCTATCAAAGAGTCTCATAACTGCAATTGATGTATAAAGTAAATCATCTTCAGGAGTNAATTCTTCTAACAGATGNCCGACAAAAGATTTGTTTCCCAATCCGCCTCCAAGAAAAATTTTAAATCCTCTCTGAGTAGTTCCATCTATTTCTCTTGTCTGAGGAATTAATCCAACATCAACAATTCTTGCCATGCCATGTTTTTCACAACAAGTAAAAGTAAATTTGAATTTCCTTGGAAGTGCTTGAGACATTGGATTTCTCAAAAAGAATTTTGCNGTGGCAAGTGCATAAGGTGTGGAATCAAATTTCTCATCAGAACATACACCTGCTAAAGGACTACACATAACATTTCTAACAGTATTNCCACATGCTTCTCTAGAGGTCATTCCAACTTCAGCAAGACTGCGAAGAATTTCNGAGACATCTTCTAGTATTACCCAATGCAATTGGATACTTTCTCTAGTCGTAAAATGNGCATTNCCAATAGANTATTGTTCACTTAATTGAGATATTTTTTCAAATTGNTGNGGNTAAACTTCTCCAGCAGGGAGTTTTATTCTAACCATAGCGTAATCGCTAGTCATTCTAGTACCGTATGCACCGTGTTGAAGTCTATACCGTCTAAAGCTGGCCTCATCATATTTTCCTTGACGGAATAATTTTACGGTTTTTGCAAAATCATCTGCCTCATCNGTTCTTGCCCAATTGATTTTAGACTTTACAGGTTTTGCAGTTTGTTTTAGATTTGGTACTGTCAATACAAATAAAATTAATTTTATTGAGATATAAATTTATGAGNTANAGGGAATTTATGAAAGAAATTTTCAGGAAGGTACATTTTNTTCCTATTTTCTATGTATAATAATAAAAATCAGAATAAAATTAGTTCTAGCTAATTTATCAAAATTGTGGGAAAGTATTAATTGTTCAGAAAGCGNAATATCGACATGCAGGAAGCAACAATTGCAGAACAATCATCCAAAATATTCACAGANGTACGTGAGGTAGAAATCACACGAGCAATTGCAAATGANTTTCATGATGTATTAATTGACAGAGCAGAATCAGACGTAATAATTATCGGAGCAGGTCCTGCAGGNCTAACTGCCAGTAGAGAACTTTCAAACCTAGGTTACAANGTACTAGTAATTGAACAAAANAATTACCTTGGAGGAGGTTATTGGTTAGGAGGATATATGATGAATCCTGTAACAGTTAGAGAACCAGCACAAAAAATATGGGATGAATTAGGANTTCCATACAAAAAAGTTCAAGATGGATTATACTTAACACCAGGNCCACATGCAGTATCAAAATTAATTGCAGNTGCATGTGATGCAGGTGTNAAATTTCTTCAATTAACAAAGTTTGATGATTTNGTTTTAAAAAATGGAAGAGTAACAGGNATTGTAGTTAATTGGATGCCAGTTTCAGCATTACCACGTAACATTACATGTGTTGATCCAGTTGCATTTGANTCAAAAATTCTAATTGACGCATCAGGTCACGATTCAGTTGCAGTAAAAAGATTNGTAGATAGAGGATTGGCAGAATGGAAAGGAATGCANCCAATGCATGTCAATGACGGAGAAGAACACGTAGTTCACAAAACAGGAGAGGTGTATCCAGGATTAATTGCAGCAGGAATGTCAGTCACAGAAACACATGGTTTGGCAAGAATGGGACCAACATTTGGNTCAATGTTATACTCTGGAAAAAGAGCNGCAGAAATTNCAGCAGAAAAGATCAAAGAGTTAGAAAGATAAGCTACAAAAGCAATCATTTTCTTATTGAAAATCAATAGAGTTTTCCTATATGATGAGCCTACAGTACCAGAAATTCAAATAGAAAAATTACAAAAATTTCTCAAAGATGCATTTCCAATTAAAGTAGAAATTAGAAAGAACTTTCTAGAATATTCAAGTAAGGATGTTTTTGAAAAAATTGCCAGTGTAAGAATTTTTGATTTAAAAAAACCATTTCAAAAACATGTTCCATCACTAAAAGAAATAGAGGTTGAAAAAAAGAATCAAGATGCTAGTGGGCAAGAAGAGATGTTTTTGTATGATGGATTTAAAATCCAAGAAATCATTTCAGAGGTGATTCCAAAAAATGAGAATAAATTTGATACATTACATGTTTTTTTTACAAACAAAATAACATGTACATTTGACGAAGGAGATTTTAGATATCATGCAAGAGCTTTGATTAGTTCCAACCCCACAATCATTTCAACATCGGGAATAGTTGAAGCACCTGCAAAACCTAAACAGTTCTATTTTGAACTAATGTCAAATTTTTCTAATGAAAAAATTGAGGATGTAAAGAAAAAATATAAAGGAGAATTTTTAGAATATCATGATCCACGCACATCACAAGTGATAGAGGGATACTTGTTACAAACAATAATGTATCAAGAAACAGGAGAAACATTTTGTGACCAAAATGATTGTAGGTTATTTAACGCACATTGGCAAAAAGATCTACTATACACCCAAATAGAAAACAAGAAATTTTGTAAAAAGCATTTAGAAATTATCAAGAAAATGTCAAATTAGTTTTGAGTAGAAACAAGACAACTAGATATTTTTTTTAATGAATTTTTTCAAAATTTAACTCATAATTAAACAAGTAAGAAAAAGGATATTCACTTAAATTATTGCAATTAAAAGATGAACCATATGATGTCAGCAGACTCAGGGGCAGCAGTATTAGAAACTAAAGACGAAGGTCCAAAAATTCCAGATAAAAAGAAAACAAAATTTGATGTGGTAATTATTGGAGCAGGTCCTTCAGGATACACTGCAGGAATTTATTGTTCTAGAGCAGGTTACGATACTTTGATTTTATCAGGAATTTTACCAGGTGGACAATTAGTAAACACCACAGAAGTTGAAAATTATCCAGGATTTGAAAATGGAATCATGGGTCCTGATTTAATGATAGATATGAGAAAACANTCCCAAAGAATGGGNACAACAATAGTTGANGATGAAGTAGTAGACGTAGATTTTAGGCATAAACCGTACAAAGTTCTAACAGCATCTGAAGAATATGAAGGNCGNGCAATAATTATCGCAACAGGTGCAAATCCAAGAAANNTAGGACTAGAAGGTGAAGAAACNTTTGGAGGAAANGGAGTATCATANTGTGCAACATGTGATGGTCCTTTCTTTAGAAATCAAGAGATAGTAGTTGTAGGTGGAGGAGATTCAGCAATTGAAGAAGCAACATTCTTGACAAAATTTGCAACAACTGTACATCTTGTCCATAGNCGTGGAGAATTAAGAGCAAGTAAAGTTATGCAAGAAAGGGCATTAAACAATGAAAAAATAAAATTCCATTGGGATTCAGCNGTAGTNGACATTAAAGGAGAACAAAAAATGCAACAAGCTNTTTTNAAAAATCTAAAAACAAATGANGAAACGTCANTGNATGCAGGNGGATTNTTTGTTGCAATAGGNCACTCACCAAATACAAAAATATTTGAAAATCAAATTGAACTAGATGATGAAGGGTATATTNTTTTAAAAAATAAAACACATACAAATATTGAAGGAGTATTTGCNGCAGGAGATGTNCATGACAGAAATTATAGACAAGCAATTACAGCTGCAGCATTTGGATGTATGGCAGCAATTGANGTNGACAAATATATTTCAGAATCTACAGANAAACAAGAATGAAAAATGCACAGTGNAAAAAATGCTTGAATAAATTCCAAGAAAAAGAAATTTACACTATTCANCAATTTCAATATAGGGAAGANCCCACATACAAGTGGTCATTAGAATTTTTTAAAAAATTAGACATTGATGAATGGGATTCNTTTTGTGAAAATTGTCTAATGGAATATTCCAAAAAATCCAAAGNGATATGGAATAAATCAAAAAATACAAAAATCTAAATTCTTAATTCAAATCAATTAAGATGTAAAGTAATGAGTACAAATTCNGAATTGAAAGAAAAGATCAAAAAACATAGTGATATTTTAGCTAAATTAGGCATGAATTTNGCAAAAAATCAATTCAGTTACAAAGTTGAAAANAAGAAATCTAAAGAATATTGGTTANAAAGAATCACAGAAGTAAAAAAATACAATGAAANAGGNTTGGAATATTATAATGAAATTCACTCCATGATGAATGTGATNAACAAAGAAGAATCACAGATGTTTCTTTTAC
The DNA here is from genome assembly GCA_002730325.1 of Nitrososphaerota archaeon. Lineage (GTDB taxonomy): Archaea > Thermoproteota > Nitrososphaeria > Nitrososphaerales > Nitrosopumilaceae > Nitrosopumilus. Next base: position 16,738 of record PBZV01000030.1, on the reverse strand, counting down.
GAATTGGAAAATTCCATCAATTAGGATCAGAATTAATTGANATTATGGAAAAAATCAAAGAAAACCCANCAATCAGTGATTCAAAAGATACACAAAAAAGTNAATGGAGTAAAGGNATNGGAGAAAAACTAANAGAACAAAGNGACAAATGTCTTCAATTTGAAAGGGANATGAACTCAACATTTAGNGAATTTTATGAAAAATACATTAAAGAAATTTTAGAATAATCAATATGCNAGTTCTGACATGTGTTTTGCATCTTTAAGAGAATTTTCAAATTCATCTTCAGACATTANGTTTTGTGTAGCATAAACACTTTTGAATTTTCGTCCATCATCTGCAAAAATTCCAACAACACATGCATNACCNTCAATAGGATATTTTTTCATACATGCATAAACTGCAGCTGATGAAGGNCTAATCAAGAGNTTATCTTTTGCAAAGACTTCTTTTACAACTGAAAATGCCTCNTNATTATCTGCAGAAACCCAATCATCAACAACATTTTCTCGTTTTAAAAACAANTCAGGTTTTGCAGATTCCTCAAAATTTCTCCANCCTTGAATTAANTGATTTTGTTGAGGTTGNCAGCCAATAATTTTCACATNAGGNTTTTTTTCTTTAAGATAAGCACCAATTCCAGTAATNGTNCCNCCAGTACCAACACCAGTAAAGAAATGAGTTACTTTACCTTCAGTTTGTTTCCAAATTTCAGGCCCTGTTCCTTCAAAGTGTCCTCGGAAATTAGCTTCATTTGCATATTGATTTGGNGAATAATACGTNTCAGGTCTTGAAGAGGCAATAGANGTGGCCAATGCAATACTTTGGTCAGTTCCAGCGCCAACTTTAGGACATAAATCATCACTTGTTTCAAAAACTTTTGCCCCAAGATTTCGAATAATTTCTTTAGTTTCATTACTTACTTTTTCTGGAATTACAATCTCAACTTTGTAACCCAATAGATTAGCTATTCCAGTTAAGGCAATTCCAGTATTTCCAGAAGTAGGTTCAATGATNATGCTTTTNCCTTTTTTCAAAATTCCTTTTTCTTCACCATCTTTAATCATCCAGTATGCGGCTCTATCTTTAACAGAACCAAAAGGATTGTGTCCCTCTAATTTAGCAAAATAATTTACATCATCATGAGAAAGAGANTCNAANGCTACAAGAGGNGTNTTACCTACGCGATTCAATACATCAGTATCATTAACAACAGTCATGNGTTTAATTATTTCACCTTTTTAATTTGAAATGTAATTACATTACCNTCTTTTGATANATCTAATAATTCATGACCACTTCTTGTCACCCATCTAGAAATATCATCTTCAGCTGCAGGATCATCAGCAGAAACNGTTAGNATTTGACCNACTTGCATTCGTTCAATTTCAATTTTTGTTCTAAACACAGGTTCAGGACAAAACAATCCTACGGCNTCTAATTTTTTTTGGTCAGATTCAGACATGAATATCTAATTCAACGAGAGCGTTTTGTCATATTAAAATCTATTTGAGTTCAACANAAGGGATAGGTAAAGCTAACAAATGGTTTTGANAGTATNTTTTAAAATTNTATTTCAAATNAAAATTATTTGAAAAGATCTTCAGNATCATGACGAATTAATTCNGATATNCCANTTTCTTTAAAATCAAAAGAATANTCTCGAATAATTGCCACGGGGCACTTTAGTGTCTTGCCCATAACTAATTCAGCAGCTGCTGAAAATTCATCAGCAACTGCAATTTCAGTAACGCGTAAAATTTTTTCAAAAGAATCTAAAGTTCCAGCATAATCTAAAAGAGGGCTCAATCCAGATATTCCAATTGCACAATTTGTTTGGCCCATTCTAAATGGACGACCAAAGGTATCAGAAACAATAATTGCCACATTTTTGTTTGAATTTGATTTAATTTTTTCACGAATTGTTTTAGCAGACATGTCAGAATCTACAGGAAGCAATACAGCATAACCGTTTTTCACATTACTTTCATCAACACCTGCATTTGCACAAATAAATCCATGATTAGTTTGAACAATAATTACTTGATTTTTCATTCTAACAATTCTTTTAGATTCAGATAAGATCAGTTCAACAATTCGAGGGTCTTTGTCATATTGAGAACTAATTCCTTCTGCCAACAAAGACGGGGTTACAGAAGACAAATCAACTATTCGTCCTTCTTGTTTTGAAATGATTTTTTGTGCAATTACTAGTATATCACCATCTTTTAGTTGTGTAGACTTTAAGATTAGTTCAGAAATATCATCAGAGGGTTCAATTTCTTTTTCTATTGGAATTGGAATGATTTGCAATTATTACAGCTAAAAAGATGTACTAAAAAATTGTTTATGCTGGAGATGGTGTTTCTAATTCTAATTTGTAGTGTTTGTTAATTATATCTAAAATTTTAGACAGGTCTTTTTCTTCCAAAGTAGTTGTTGCCAAATCCTTGACAATATCTTGTGCACGATAAGCGATACCCAAACCACAAATATCAAACAATTTTACATCATTTGCACCATCAACTACACATACAATATTTTCTTTCTTTTCACCCCATTCCTCAATTTTTGTAATTGCAGATTTTGCTTTGTTTGAATCAACATTGATTTCTACGCCATCAAGTTTTCCATCTTTGAAAATTAATTCATTGGAAAAAACATAATCTAAACCCAATTCTTCTTTCAATCTGTCCATCATCAAAGTAAAGCCACCAGAAACTGCCATAATTTTCCATCCAGCATCTTTTAAGACTCTGCAAGCCTCTTTGGCACCAGTCATAATAGGTAATGAGTCAGATACTTCTTGGCATACTTTTTCATCTAGGCCTTTCAAAGCTGCGACTCTTGTTCGAAGTCCCTCTTCCCAATTTATTTTGCCTTGAATTCCCTGTTTAGTAATTTCCCAAATCTCATCTTCTTTGTTTATTTGTTCTGCAAGAATAGGTAAATACTCTTCATCATACAAAACACCTTCAACATCAAAAATAGCTAACAATTAATTTCTGATTTGCAAAAAAAATTCTAATAATATTAAAGTTTAAAATTCTTTTAGAATCAAAAACGTAAGCAATAAAGCACCGTAGGGCAGGACAGTAGGTATGACAGGTGAATTAGAACACAAATTTGAGGTAGGAATTTTAGAAAGAGAAGGCAGACAAAAGCTACCACAAGAAATCAAAGACGAGTTAAAATCATCAGGAATGATGGATGAAAAAGGAAAATTGAAACTTAAAGGAGTTAGTCCAAAAATGCTCAAAAGAATGAAACAGGAGTACGTAGAATGCCCAGTTTTAGAAGATCAAATTCATTTCATTCAATGTTTTGTGTGTCCAAATTTCCAAAGTAGAGTAATGGGTAAAGTTCTCTGTAAAGGGGACAAGATTTAAACATTAAATTTTTCACGAAAGGCTCATTAGTTAAATTAATTCTTTGAAGATTAGTTTGGGAAAAGAAGACGTAGGGATTACAGTATCAAAAAATGATGATTTTAGTGAATGGTATACACAAGTTGTTCTAAAAGCAAAACTTGCAGATTATGCGCCAGTTAAAGGATTAATTGTGCTCAGACCAGACGGATACTCTATTTGGGAATCATTGAAAAATACATTTGATAAGAAATTTTCAAAAAATGGAATTAGAAATGGATTTCTTCCAATCCTCATTCCAGAATCACTGTTAGGTAAAGAACAAAAACATTTTGCAGGATTTAACCCAGAAGTGTTTTGGGTAACTCATTCAGGAACAAATGAAGTAGGAGATAGATTAGCACTAAGACCAACTTCTGAAACATTAGCATATACATTGTATTCCAAATGGATTCAAAGTTGGAGAGACCTACCATTAAAAATTAATTTTTGGAATACTGCATTAAGAGCAGAAATTAAAGCAACAAAACCATTTCTCAGAACATCTGAATTTTTGTGGCAAGAAGGACATACGGTTCACACAACACAAGAAGAAGCAGAAAAAGAAGTAATGAAAATTTTAGATATATACAAAAATACAGTAGAAGACGAATTAGCAATTCCAGTTACAACAGGGAAGAAAAGTGAAAAGGAGAAATTTGTAGGAGCAGTATATACAACTACAATGGAATCAATCATGCCAGATGGAAAAGCATTACAGATGGGAACATCTCATTTCCTAGGACAAAACTTTTCAAAACCATTTGATGTGAAATTTGCAGACAAGGACAATGTAGAACATTTTGCATGGCAAACATCATGGGGAGTTTCATGGAGATTNATTGGAGCTATGATNATGGCTCACGGTGACGATAAAGGATTAGTATTACCTCCAAAAGTGGCACCAATNCAAGTAGTAATTGTACCAATTTACAAAAATGATGATGGANAAAATACAGTGTTNCCAAAAGTTGANGAGATTAAAGGNGTTTTAGAGTCAAAAGANATCAGAGTNCATGTTGATGATAGAAGTGAATTGTCACCAGGATACAAATTCAATGATTGGGAGCTTAAAGGAGTCCCAATTAGAATAGAGATAGGCCCAAAAGATATTGAAAAACAAAGTGTAATCATTGCAAAAAGATACAATCGTGAAAAATCAAGTTTAGAGTTTTCAAATATTGAAAAAATACCTNCAATTTTGGATGAAATTCAAAAAATAATGTTAAANAANGCAAAAGATCAAGCCAAAANCAATACAATCAATATTTCAGATTATACAGAATTTAAATCAAAAATNGAGGCAGGNGGTTTCTTCAATGCCCCATGGTGTGGAAAAATAGAATGTGAGGAAAAAATCAAAGAAGAGACAGGAGCAGACATNAGNGTNATTCCTTGGAATAGTGAAGATTCAAATCAAAAATGCATGTACTGTGGGNAACAAAGTAAAACAATACCAATTTTTGCAAGAGGATATTAGAAAATTACCCACAAATATAATAATCAAAAAAAATATGATTTTTCAATAATGACCTCAAATCCAGAATTAGANCATGAGNCATTAGTAGAACAATTCAAANAAACTAGAAGTAGAACATTAGAATTAGTAAAAACTTTAGAAAAAGATGATTTTGTTGTTCAAACTGCATTTTTCATGAGTCCACCAAAATGGCATATCGGTCATGTGAGTTGGATTTATGAAGCAATAATGAGTAAATTNGATAAAAATTATGAATTTTATTCTAAAGAATTTTCAGAATATCTCAATTCATACTATCAACAATTTGGNGTTCCACATGATAAAGGATTACGAGGAGTAGTTTCNAGACCAACTGTTGAACAAATTTTCCAATATTTTAATACNATAAATCAAAGAGTTGAAAAATTTATNGNNNCACAGTCATNGAATGAAAATTCCATGAAATTAATTACAATGGGATTACATCANGAATGTCAGCATCAAGAACTTTTAGTATATGATTTNCAGCATCTTCTAGCAGAACAATACAAACCAATTANAAAAAATCCAATTNCAAAACANAANAGTGTTGAAAAAAAATCAGTNCACATNANAGGNGGNATANACACTCTAGGGTATAATGGAAAANACTNTTGTTATGACATNGAGCTTCCAGAACACAAAGTNTACCTAAATGATTACAAGATAGATGTTTTNCCAATTACAAATCAACAATACATGNAATTTGTTGAAGNCGGAGGATATGAGACATACAAATATTGGTTATCNGANGGATGGGAAAAAGTAAAGNNAAACAAATGGAATTCTCCAATGTATTGGGAAAAAATTGATGNNAAATGGCATGTAAGAGACTTTTTAGGAATTAGAGAAATTAATCCANATGANCCTGTAAATCATGTTAGCTATTATGAAGCAGAGGCATATTGTAAATGGGCAGGAAAAAGACTNCCAACAGAAGCAGANTGGGAAAAAGCAGCATGTTGGAATGAAGAAACACAGCAAAAAANAGAATTTCCATGGGGAAATGAATCNCCAACGAAAGAGAAATGNAATTTACTTGAATCATATNATTGGGGATGTACAGAANTAGGCACATATCCTCAAGGATCCAGTCCATCAGGATGTCAACAAATGATAGGAGATGTTTGGGAATGGACATCTTCAGAATTTATAGGATATCCAGGATTCAAAACAGGATTTGATGAATATAATGACAAGTGGTTTACAAATCAGAAAGTTTTGAGAGGAGGTTCATTTGGAACTCCAAAAATGTCAATTAGAACAAGNTATAGAAATTTCTTCAGATTGGATGAAAGNTGGTTATTTTCAGGTTTCAGATGTGCAGAAAATATTTAATTCTTAGATACTAAAGATAGTGAAAAATTCTCAGCATCNTCTAACCAAATATTTTTTATTTTAAAACCAGTACTAATCANNAATNTACGTATTTCAGACACTTGGAATTTACGAGAATATTCAGTNTGAATTAATTCATCTTTATTCAAATTTAATGAAAGNTTAGATTTTGAAATAATGANNGATTGATTTACAAGNGANTTTAGATACATTTCAATTCTNTGATCTTCNTTGTTATAGATTGCATGATGTTTAAAATTTATCAAATNAAAATCTGCATCAAGTTCATCATTTATTCTAGATAAAACATTTAGATTGAATTTGGCAGTAATACCNTGAGAATCATTATATGCAGATTCTAGAACTTGTNTGTCTTTTACTAAATCCAACCCAATCAAAAAAAGATCATTAGATTTCATTGNAGAATTAATTTTTTGTANAAATGCATACCCATCATCAGGGGAAAAATTACCAAAACTAGAACCTAAAAATAATATCAAATTCTTTTTATCNTCATAATTTTGGAGAAATTCCAATCCNCCTTCATAAGTNTCAATAATTCCAGTAATGTGTAGATCATTATAGTCAGCAAGTANTTGTTCAGAGCTTTCAGNNAGAATTTCAGAAATATCAATTGGNAAATAATCTATTCTTTCTTGCAAGTTAGTAAAAATATCCAAAAGTAGTCTAGTTTTNACAGACGCNCCACTACCAAGTTCCACTAAACGAAAAGAATCATCAATAAAATCAGGTANTTCAGTTTGTAATTTCTTTAATATNGATATTTCNGTTCTTGTNGGATAGTATTCAGGCAAAGAACAAATTTTTTCAAAAAGATNAGAGCCCTTTTTGTCATAAAAGAATTTTGGTGCAATTGATTTTTGATTTTTAGTTAAACTGGTACGGATTTCTTCTGCAAATGTTTTCTCAATTTTTGTTGCATGAGGTTTAAAATATTGTAATTTAGAGTCGATTACATATTTTTTATAATTAAGATTTTTTTGGACAGAGTCACTCAAATATTAAATCCATCTGAAATTAACATAAATGCCTTATTACAATTCTTACGCTCAATCATATTTCTTGATATACTGCATTATTGAACAATAAATAATGAATGAAATTCTAAGAGTAGATCATTTGAAAAAATATTTTACAAAAAAAGGAATCTTTGGAAAAAAATCAGACACTGTTAGGGCGGCAGACGGGGTTTCGTTTACTCTTAATGAAGGGGAAGTTTTTGTNTTGGCAGGNGAATCAGGNTCAGGNAAATCTACAATTGCAAAATTAATTTTAAAATCAATTGAACCNGATTCAGGTAAAATTTTTTTCGAAAATCAGGAAATNGATAATNAAAAAATNAACTTGAGAAAAATTAGAATGAATTGTCAAATGATTCATCAAGATCCATATGACTCGATTAATCCAAGAATGAAAGTNGGNGATATNGTATCAGAGCCNCTTGAGATTCACAACAAAGGNAACAAAAATGAGAGANTNAAGAGAGTGATTCAAGTATTACGTGAAGTAAAATTAGAACCAGCAGAAGAAATTGTAAAAAAATANCCTCACATGTTATCAGGAGGACAAAGNCAAAGAGTAGTTTTAGCAAGAGCATTAGCACTAAAACCTAAAATCATCATAGCTGATGANCCAGTTTCAATGTTAGATNTGTCAATTAGAGCAGAAATGTTAGAATTNATGCAACANTTACAGAAAAAATATACTATTTCATTTGTTTACATTACTCATGATTTAGCAACTGCCAGATATTTTGGTCAGAGAATTGGAATTTTGTATCTTGGTAAAATTGTAGAAGANGGAGCAATTAATCAAGTACTGCANAATCCAAAACANCCATACACTCAAGCATTAATCGATTCCATTTCAGAGCCTGATCCTGAAAANTTGCATAAGNAGAGAGACATTAGGATCAATGAAGTAGATACAGATGTAGATGTGTATCANGGATGTAGATTTAGAGCAAGATGTCCATATGTTATCGATNAATGTAGTAATGAACCAAAATTAGAGAAAATTACAGAAGAGCATTTNTCNGCATGTTTTGTGAAACTGGANTAACTATTTCGAACAGAAGGCATTCGTTTATCTTTGTAGGTAACAATATGAGATACNCCNTTTTTTGGAAATACACCATAGATCAGTTTNGCTTTTTGNATTACAGAATCTTTCAAAGANACCANAATGAATTGNCTCTCTTTAGATCNCTCTTCTAAAATATTTGCAAGTTTTTTAGAATTTGGNGCATCAAGATGTGCATCTACTTCATCAAATAAGTAAAATGGNGATGGTTTTAATTTTTGTAAAGCAAGAACAAATACAATTGCAGCCAAAGTTTTCTCNCCACCNCTAATTGATGTAGATTCTCTTTTTGGTTTATTTGGGAATTGAATCAANTANGAAATTCCAGAATTGAAAATATCATCTTCATTTTGTAATTCTAACCAAGCATTCCCACCAGTCATTTTATTGAAAATCAGTCGAATTTCTTTGTCAACTTTATCAAATGCNTCCAAAAATGTTTGNCGTTTGTCTTTTTCAATATCTTCNATGAATTNGACAATAAAGTTTCGTTCTTCTTCAAGAGAATTCTTTCTATCAGACATTGAACGATATCCATAAGATACGTCCAAGTATGTTTCAGGGGCTTTTGCATTTAATGAGTTTAGTGAAGATAATTCAGTANTCANTCCTTGGACAATTGTTTCAACATCAAATGTTTCCATNTCTTTATCAAANCCAAATGCAGATAGTATTTGTTGTAATTTAGCCTCNCTTTCAACTAAATCATGTAAATCACGATTTAGTGAATCAGATTTACGNTCCAAAGTATTAATTTCNCCAGTAAGTTTTTTGTCTTGTTCAGATAAGANTTTGAGTTTATCATCATATTCTTTTAGATGTCCAACAGATGAGCCTGATGATGAAATNAGTTCCTGTTCTTTTTCACGTAATTTAACAAGAACNTCTTGTTTGGGNTCTCTTTGTTTTTCCAAATTTTGAATTTTTGTTTCTAATTCACCATANTCAGATTTTAAAGCATCATTTTCATTAGTCAATCTGTTAATTTGAGATTTTTCTCTATTGTCTTGAGTTTGCATTTTTGTGAGTTGNGAATCTTTCTCACGGTATTCAGCCATAATGGTACTGTATAATTTTTCAANGTCTATTTTTCTAAGATTAATTTTAGATAGTTCATTTGCAATACGNGATTGTTCNCCACTGGCATAATTTTCTTCAACAAGTGTTATTCTTTCATTTAATGATTCAACATGTGATTCAATAGTACTTTTTTCAGANTCNATAGTGGAATTTCTTAAAGTTAATTCAGATATNCTGTGAGANAATTGTTTTTTTGTATCTAATGCAGAATGAATTCTAGATTTTAGATTTGAATAATTTTCAGTAGTGGAAGTTAATTGTTTTTCAGATATGGAAAGTCTTTGANCATATGATTGAGTGNTAGTATCNATTTTTTTCAAAGAATNTTTTTGTNTNAATGTATATTTTTTGATCAAGGTNTTAGATTGTANTAANACATCAATNTCACTACTCATCGAGATTAATTTTGTNAGTTTTGAAATTTTAGAATTAATATCAATAACAACTGTGCCACCTTTTGCTTCAAAGTATTCGCCATCCAAAGTTACTGCTTTGTAACCAGATTGAGAGATTTCATAAGCNGTCTCACGAGTTTCGGTAAGAATNANATTTCCAAATAGGAANGTTTTGAGTGCAGNATAGTTNGAATTACAAGACACATAGTCAGCAAGCACACCAATTACGCCAGATNTTTTAGGTAAAGTGATTTGAAATTTGGGAATTGAATCNAGNGGGATAATTTTCAGTTTGTGTAATTTTTTACTTCTAGCAATTTCTGCAATTCCAAGTAATGTTGCAAAGTCTTTAACAACTATTGCTTTAATCCAATCAGAACTTACTGCCATCATAGGTCGTTCATATTTTTTGTCCCATGAAACCATTTCATAGACTAATCCTTCAATACCAAGTTTNTCTGCATCTTCTTTTAATNTTGCAACAGTNTAATCCTCATGCATGTATCCTTTTACTGTTTTAATTTTTGATTCATANTGTGTTGCAGCTTTACTTGATTTTTCTAAAATTAAATTCCATTCTTCTAAATCATTAGTTATTTTTGATTTTTTNTCTTGGAGTTTTTGAATTCTTAATTTTAATTCAANAATTGTTGCGTTNTGATTATTCATCAAAGATTCTAATTTAGTTTTAGAATTAGATAATTCNGATATAGCATCATCTAATTCACTAAATCTTTCAGTATTNGCATTAATTTTATTTTTAGATTCATTTGTTTCATGTTGAATTTTTGAAAGTTTTAATTTTGAATCATTGAGTTGTGNAGTAAGAGTTTTNATTTTAGTATCAATTTCTGATTTTTTTGAAGCAGCNTTTGATTGTTCAGCAAGTACTTGATTTCTTTTAGAATCAATTTCCTCCACAGTTTTNTTGATATTGTTTTTCTTTTCAGTAGTNTCTAAAAGAGATTCTTTGATTTTCTGAATTTCTAAATCAATTCCACTTCTAGCAGAATCAATAGATTGTAATTCGATTTTAATCTCAGGNATTCNGATATCNATTTGTTCTAATCTTTTCTTTGATGCAGATATTGCAGTATTATCAATNTCATATTGCTCCATTGCNGCACTTATTTCTGAATCCAATNNAGCTTTAGNTTGATTGAAATCATTTGCTTTATCCATTAATTTTGATTTTTCAGAGTCTANAGAGTCAATTTCTGTTCTTAATNTGGTTCTTTCACNATCAAAAGAGGTAATTTCAGTAGTCATTGCATGTAAAGTAGTTTCTTTAGAAGTTTTTCGGGCAGAAATNATCTTCATTTTATTTGCAGCTGCAATTGCNCGGTATCGATTTAATTCACGTTCGACAATATCATGACGNAGTTTCTGATTTCTTTCTTCCTCCAANTCATCAATTCTATTTTTAATCTCACCCATTTTTGCCATTGCAATCTCTAATCGTCTATCNGCCTCTTCNAGTTGCTTCATTGATTCANTTTTTTTATCATCAAATGAAGACAGACCAATTAAATCCTCAATTGTTTTTCTTTTTTCTTCAGAAGTNAATTCTGAAATTCTAGTTACAGTTCCTTGTTGAACNGCATTTAGTTGACCTAGACCAGCATTTGCCATATCNAATAAATCAAGAATATGNCTTCGATTTGTTTTCTTTTTGTTTAGATAGTATGTNTTTTCACCATTAGAATCCATTTCTCTTGTGATCTCAACANTNTCAGAATCAACGGGAATTTTTCTATCNGAATTATCAAAGTGNACACTAGATCTTGCCATTTTAGGTCCACGTCTATTTGCACCCTCAATATCATGAATTAATGATCGCAGTCGATCTACTCGCATNACTTTTGGTTTNTTTTCACCCATTGCAAAAATTATAGCATCTAANATGTTACTTTTACCTGAACCATTTGGGCCAGAAATAGAAACAAGTCCAGGTTCAAATTGAACAGTGGTATTTTTAAATCCAAATGATTTGAAACCAAAGATCTCAACTTTTTTTACATGAACCAATGATGATAATTTTACAACAGGGATGATAATCGATGGTTAACAAGTTTAGTTGACACTATTGCTTAATTTTTCTTGTTTTGTTATGATATTTTTCGTAATGGTAACCATCAAAAANTTTTGANCGAATNGAATGATCGTTTCAATTNTGCCTAACTATAATTAGCAATTNAAGAGTCTAAAGATATGACAAANTTAGGATTAATTCAAACTGTTTCTTANAANACAAATCAAAAAGGNATTTCTNATGTTTCAGAAAAATTAAGAAAANTAGGTAANAAAGAGACAGAGATNGTATGCCTGCCAGAACANTGGTTAAAGAATAATGAGATTNTAGATTTTGACTCTGAATTTTCAGANTTTAAGNANATTGCAAAAGATTTTGCNATGACTATCATTCCAGGAGCATTTTATGAAACATCAAANGGAAAAACNTCGATTATTTCACCAATTATTGGNCCTGAAGGGGAATTTATTGGAAAACAAGAGAAAATTCATCCATTTGNCTATGAACNAGACACANTAAAGCCNGGAAAAGAGGCAAAAATTTTCAATACNGCTTGTAAATTTGGAGTNGTGATTTGTTATGANATGGTATTTCCAGAGGTAGCAAACACACTAGTCAAAAAAGGAGCTCAGNTNTTATTATCACCAAGCAGAATTGTTCGAAGAGGNATAGAACCTTGGCAAATGTATGTTCAAGTNAGAGCACTTGAAAATAGANTACCCATTCTTGCAGCAAATGTAGAGAATCATANATTNGGAGGACATAGNATGATTGTAGATTTNGNTGAAAACAANAAAGTAGTTACAACCAAAATNACAAAATTNGAAGGAGNAANTGAAGTAACTAAAGAATTTNNACTTAACAAATATGAAGAGAGTAGGGAAAAGAGATTTTCAGATTCAAATAANTTTCAGTGATTATTCNCCNGCAACNAACTTTTCACATGCNTCTTTTGCTTTAACATCNGAAGTTTGTTCTATTGGATGTTTCATCAAATATGCACTAGCAGGTTTGATTGGNCCACCAACACCNCTATCAAGGGCGATTCGTGCCAATCNAATTGCATCAATTACAATTCCTGCAGAATTTGCTTTNTCATCAACTTCTAAACGAACTTCCATATTGTAAGGNATNTTTGCCCATTGACGNCCCTCAATTCTCATAAACATTAGTTTNGTATTACCNAAAAATGGAATAAAATCAGAAGGTCCAACNTAAATTTGATCATCATCTANTCTTTCGTTTAANCTGACTNTGAACACTNTCNGTTTTAGAAATTNTNTTTGANACNAGTCGGTCTTGTTCTTTCATGTTTAAGAAATCAGTNTTTCCACCNACATTGATTTGGTANGTTTTTTCAATTTTTGTNCCTCTNTCANTACATAATTTAGCTAAAGTTCTATGAACAATTGTNGCNCCNACTTGNCCTTTGATATCATCACCNATACAAGGAATNTTTTTTTCTNNNAANTTTTTNGCCCANGTTTCATCNGANGCNATAAANGAAGGAATACAATTAACAAANGCANTNTTNGTNTCAAGNCAAATNTGNGCCCAAAANTCNGTTACTTTATCNGAACCNACAGGCAANTAAGANACAATNATNTCANCACCAGTATCTTTGANTANTTGTTTNNCTTCNNCAGTNANTTNTTCANCAGNTTTNGNACTTNTCAANGGGNTTGATNNTATTTTCTACCCANANNCCAACNCCNTCNAANANTGGACTTTCATNAATTTTNGCATCNGTTTTTGGCANTNCATCTTTTGGAATCCAATCAACCATGTTTGGAGANTGCATANATTGCNTCCATGAAGNGGTTTTCCNACTTTATTNTCANCNACATCAAANCCNCAAACAAAATCAATNTCATGAATNCCATANCCNGNNAATTTATCNTGNATAATTCCAGTAACTTCCTGNGNAGGGTTTTNNCTNTANTATTCNATTCCTTGAATTAANCCTGAAAAACAATTACCNATACCNACCAANCCAACTTTNATTCTNTCTGACATTCGAAANTTGNTNTTATTTGNNTGGTTTANAGTTTTCTNAGANAGAGAANAAAAANNNNAATCAATTAAGGCAGAATTTTATACTTGACGACNACAATTCAATTAATGATANAGCCNGGTCGTCCAGTCAAAGATATNCANATTNATTCANACANTACAATTGAAAAAATNTTTGAAGAGTTATCACAATCAGGNGGATTTGANTCAGTNAATCTATCAACAGGGTTANANATTTTATCAGAAATGATTCCAGATAAACAGTGTCTCAAATTTATCTCGTTTGTTGGAGCAGTNGTTTCAACAGGNTTNCGNGGNNTTATCAAAGATATGATNAAAAACAAATGGTTTGATGTAGTNCTCACAACATGTGGNGCATTAGATCATGATATTGCAAGACATTTNTCACATTACAAAGAAGGATCATTTACAATGGACGATAATGAATTAGCAGATCAANACATTCACAGATTNGGAAATGTANTNGTTCCAATGGANAGTTATGGNCCACTNATTGAAGAAAANATGAGTNCATTTCTTGAAGAAGANTATCAAAANGGAGTTAGAGAAATGACAACTGCTGAAATTTGTAAAATGATTGGAAAACATTTGGGNGAGGATTCATTTCTNTATTGGGCANACAAAAATNACATNGATGTAGTTGTTCCAGGAATNATGGATGGNGCAGTAGGTAGTCAAATTTGGATGTTCACACAAAATCATAGNGACTTNAAACTAAACATAATAGGAGATGCAAATCTNTTATCAGGNCTGATATTCAAAGCAGANAAGTCAGGTGCATTTATGATTGGNGGAGGNATTTCAAAGCACCACACATTATGGTGGAATCAATACAGAGANGGATTAGATTATGCATTTTACATTACAACTGCTCAAGAATTTGANGGTAGTCTAAGCGGGGCATTAGTCAGAGAAGCAATATCATGGGGAAAAGTTACTAAAAAAGCAAAACAGTCAACATTGCATGCAGAAGTGACAACAATATTGCCATTTATCTATGCAGCACTCNTNTCTAAATTAAAAAACTAGATAAAAATTATTATNCAATTAAAACAGAAATAANTCAATGGATTCTAAAATAAAAATNAAAGANTTTGNGTCAATAAATTTAGAAAAAGGCTACCTCATTGATGGATTTCCATCAGCTGGATTCAGTAGTGCNATTGCATCAGAATCAATGATTAAAACATCACANTTCAAACTTGCNGGAATAGTNGATTCAGATAATTTTCCACCAATCAGTGTCATAAAAGATGGNGNGCCAAATTACCCATCAAGNATTTTTGTAAATNAAGAATCAANAGTGGCGATATTTTTGTCATACCTNACACTTGATCAGTCATTACANAANATGACAGCTAAAACAATGTTANANTGGGCACNANAGCACAAAATTGGATTAATTGTTAGTAGNATTGCCATTAAATTATCTGAAGGTANTGAGGAAATGATTGGGATTGGNAGTACTGAATCTGCCAGAAATAAAGTCAAAGAGGCAGGTTTGANAGTATTAGAACATGGAACAGTACCNGGNATTCCAGGAACATTNTTNAACGAAGGNANNTTGGTTGGGCAAGACGTAATTGTTCTAATTTTTCAAAGTGATGGAAAAGGTCCAGATTTTAAATCAAGTGCACAGCTTTGTGCNGCAATATCCAAATTAATTCCAGGAGTTTCATGNAATATTTCATCACTACAACAAGAAGCTGAAAAAGCAGAAGTCATGATTAANGAAACAGAAGAAGAAGCAAANCATCTCAGAGATTCAATGTACAGNTAGATTTTTTTGGAATNATGTTTATTTTAGAATGATAAATAATTCATAATAGAATGCANTTTCTAGAATTTTCNGTATTAGTAATNATTGTTTCAGCATCAGGAGTCATGGCTCCAGGTCCTCTTTTTGCAGCAAATTTAGTTTATGGCCTAAAACAAGGCACAAAATCAGGAATCAAAATGGCNGTAGGCCATACAATTGTAGANTTTCCATTAGTGATTTTATTAGGANTNGGGGTTTTTTCTCTAGAATCNTTTCCAGAATTTAGAACAATAATTTCAATTTTTGGNGCAATCACACTTTTTGTGTTTGCAGCAATTCAAATCAAATCATTATTTAGAAAAAATGAATCAATTNATTTTAATTCAAAACAAGGCCCATTAATNACAGGTNTTTTACTAAGTGCATTAAATCCATTTTTTATAATTTGGTGGTTAACAATAGGATTCAAATTAATTTCAGATGCAATGATGATTTGGGCATTTGCAGGAATACTNATTGTTTTTGTTTTACATATTTGGATGGATTTTGCATGGTTAGGAGTAGTTTCTTTTCTTGCATCAAAAAGTAAAAAAATTATTTCAAATAATATTTACAAAATATTAATNGGNGGNTTNAGTATTATGCTNATNTATTTNGGNATAACATTNCTGATAGAAACTTTTNATCAACTATAATCTAAAATTTATTACATTAGTTTTTTGAAATATCAATTTCCATGTTAGANACATTACGTTGCTTCCCATCTTGAGAANTAAGTGANTCAGATGAAATTCTGACATCACTAATAACATATCCAACAGAGTCCATTCTTTTCATAATCATTTGAGAAACATCAACTGCTTGAGTAATTCTTTTTCCTCTAGCTTTTATTGTAATAGTTGTTCTTGTTGAAAGCTGAGTTAAAGTTGCAGATACATATGTCATAATGGGTTTTGTTCCAATAAAAATAATATTTCGTTCTTCAGCAGGTTTAGAATCTAAAACAGCATTTTCTGGTGTTGGTTCAGGTTCTGGTGTTGGTTCAGGTTCTGGTGTTGGTTCAGGTTCTGGTGTTGGTTCAGGTTCTGGTGT
>PBZV01000029.1 GCA_002730325.1 Nitrososphaerota archaeon | reverse complement strand
TATAAACAGATAATTTTGTATTTCAGGAGTTAACCCCTCAAAAGAATTGGTAATTTCTCTGGAAATTAATAATGATACTGCAATAACAATTACGCATTCAATTGCATACCATGTCCAATGAGGCCATGATTCTTTTGGAATGTGAATATTTGGATGTACTCCCATGTGAATCATCAAAAAAATTGATTATTTAATTTTTCAGTATGTGCTATACGTAAGAATCTGAAGCACGTTTTCTTATGAGTGTCATTATTCCTTCTTTTTCATCTTTATTTTCATAAATTCCCCTAAATGCAGATGAAGATAAAGTGGCATCATTTCTAACACCACGCATTTTCATACATAGATGTTCAGCATCAGCCAATACTACAACACCTTTTACTCCTTGAGAGAATAGTTCATCTGCAATATTTTTTGTTAATCGTTCTTGAATTTGTAGTCTTTTTGAATATTTTTCAACTAATCTTACTAGTTTTGATATTCCAAAAACTCTACCATTTGGGGAGTAAGCAATGTTAATTTTTCCAAAAAATGGCAACATATGGTGTTCACACATTGAATAAAATTGAATATCACGTACAATTACTGCACCAGAATCTTCTGAGAATTGTACAGTTAATTCTGAATCTGAATCATACCCATTGAAGATCTCCTTGTACATGTTTGCAATTCTTTCAGGAGTCTTTCGTAACCCCTCACGAGTAGGATCTTCACCAACTTCAATTATTAATTCTCTAACGAGTTTTTTAACACGATCTTCATCCATTTTATAATTTCACAGAATTTTTCTAGTATTTGAACCTAATCAGATTTTTAGGCTGATAATTTATGGAATATCAATGAATTTGTGTAGTTGAGGAACTACTTTGACATCAATATAATGGGGATACACAACATCATACAAATCTAATAAAAGCTCCAATGACGGTTCTGCAACACCGTAGGTGGGTTGAATAATAAAACCATCTAGATTTTCTTTAGAAATAATTTTGAAAATTTGATTTGTTAATTCTTCAAATTCATTTATTTTTGTTTTAGAACTAACTACAATTTTGATGAAAGTTGTTTTTTTTGCTTTTACAGATGATTCTAAACAATTCATAGTATGTCCAATTAATTTTTCATAATGTTCAGAATCTACAAAATCTGAATCTTTCGTTTTAAATTCAATTTTGACTATATCAATAAACGGTAAAACATGATTAAATCTATCAATATCAAAACATGCTGATTCAAGGTATGTTAGAATTTTTTTCTCTTGAATGTGTTTGGCAAGTAGAGCTACTGCTTGATGTTGAATTAGTGGATCTCCTCCTGTAAAATTTACTTTGTATGTTTGTTTTTTTAAATTAGAATCAATTAGTTGACATGCTTCATCAATTGAATATTCTTTTCCAGAATCAAGTGGAAGGGATTCTTTTGTATCACAATAAAAACAAGTAAAAGGACAACCTGCTAGTCTTACAAAAAGAGTTTTTGTCCCATAAAGAATTCCCTCTCCTTCAACTGATGTAAATATTTCAAATAATCTTACTTTCAAGTAATAATACTAATTTTTTTCATTATTTATTCAATGAGTTTTTAATGCATTACAGGTTCTTTTGTATAAAATAATCCAGAAATAAAGAACACTACGCCCAAAATTCCAATTGTACTTCCAACTAATTCTATTTGATTTTGTAAATCTCCTTCAATTGGAGCCCATAACCAAGCCATCAAAGCACCAACTATAATCATTGGAATTCCTACTCCCACTGTTATTGCTTTTGAGGCCATGTTCAAATTCTTTAGAAAATGTATATGAAGCTTATGTTATTTAACCCACTGAGTATTGGATATTTTTCAATAATTTGTGTAATTCATGAAAAACTATCTTTGCATCATTAATCTGATTTTTATCAATTAGGATTTTAATTTCATCAATTAATTCATGAGCTTTATTGATTTGATTCTGATCAGCGCCAATTTCTTCTGCTTTATCTAATTTTTTCTCAATTCTATCAAGTTCCCTATCTACAAATTGTTTAATTCTATCAAATGCACTGTGTGAAGCAAATTCACGAATATCTTTTTCAATAGATGTGATAGATGATTTTAATTGAATAATAATTTCAGATGGAATTTCAGTTCCATTATTAATTTGATTGCGTGTTTTAAGGAGTAAATCATCAATGTTTTCAAAATTTATTTTGGCATCAAGTTTTTTAGATATAGTCTTTAAGGTTAAAACATATTTTTCTAATCTCTCAAGTTGACTAGATTGATCTGAATGAATTAGAATAACTTGTACCTTTACCACAGGTTCAGAAATCATTTTCGAAATTTGTTTAAATAATTTCATTGATGTAAGGAAATCTTTTTTTGCTTGTTTTGCATCATCGGGTAAAGATTTTTCTAATGAATTTACTGTCATGTGTCCTTTGTCATATAGAAATTGAATTTTTTCAGGCACATCATTACCATATACCTGATGTAATTGGTTTTGAATTTGTTTGTCTGCCTGTGTAGCAATACGGAGTAAAATACTAAGATCATTTTGTGCGTATGCATCATTAACAAAAGATGTTGTTCCAAAAATTAATACAAATATTGTAAATAATGCTATAATTTTCATTCCTCTTCCTCCGTATTTTTTCTAAGTTTTACTAGATTTTGCAAATCTTTCTTTTCAATTTCAATAATTCCATTACGTTCTAATCTTTTTACTGCACGCCACATTGTAGTTCTTGGTTGTAAAAATTTTTTCCGTAATTCACTTTCAAGCGCTTTTCCTCCATTATTTGAAATAAACTTCACTATCTCTTTATCATCTTCACGGATATCTGGTTTTAGTTTAAAAATTTCTTCAGTATCAATTTGTTCAACTNGAAGTANTTTGTTGNTTTTGTGTTANTTTTGTAGTTCTTNNTTTNNNNCGAATAATTGTNGCNANAATAGCAGATNCTANNATTCCACCAANTATNNCATANATNANATAATTNGATTCNGATGAANAATCAANTGGTTCAACNGGGATAGATGTTATTGGANTNCTNAAAAGATAATNAATTTCAGTNTCACCNNNNGANANNGTTAATTGGTTTTGATCATNGATTAATTGCATATCAANNGGAAGNTTTGTCATGCCAATNATTGCCGAATTTTTTGGGAATAGTAATGTAAAATCAGAAGGNGCATCTAAGTNAAATGTCCAAACTCTACTTTGTTTAGATACTAAATCATGAATATCATATTCTANAGTAATNANAGATGAANCAAATGTTTCAATNAANACAGAATTTCCTNNAATNTCATNNTTGAGTAAAAATCCATTTTCATTTATGNCAACAAAATTATCAATNGTACTNCCAAANAGATTNGAGTTCATAATCAATANNTAATGGATCTACATCAATTTCAGNAGAAACATGAGTAGTTCCATCTGGATAAATAATTAGATCAAGGTTTCTGGGAGAACTGAATGAAGGCTGAATTGGTATTATTGCTNCCACAATTATCAAACTAGCTACCAAAAGAGGTATCCTAATCATTGTATCAATTATACCATCAGTCCTTACAAAAAGCATTCCATCTTCTCCAGGAAACTCTTTCCNATGAATTTGTTNGNTTTCTGGGTTCATATGATNAATACCTNAGATTCATGTTTTCTACTAATCCCTGAAATCTCTTAAATTCCTGAAAAAATTCTAGTCCTTTTTCAGTTATTTGGAAGACTCTATTTCGATCATTTTTGATTGATTCTACCAAGCCTGCTTCAACCAATTTCTCACATTTGTCTAGTACTGCATAGTGAGANAGGTTAGCNTTTCGAGAGATTGCAGATACAATGATTCCGTCACGACCGCCNTCNGCGGTTACGTCTAAGATATCACCCATNATGCCCATTTCGGATCTGTATTGTTGTTTTGACATGCTATNGTATAGAATCAANTAGTTAATGAGGAACATTNTGAAACTCTATAGCGGAACNCATAGCGGAACNGCATTTGATCTCAAAAAAATNCCTNAAATTCTAGATAATTGATNATTTTGACTAAAAAAAGGATNTNNGAGNTTTTNNTTATGTGAAAGATTTCNGTTTCTCTTATAATTGATNAAAATCATTCATTGTGNTANTTTTGGGATTCATAGAAACCTTTTATTCTTATTTTGGNAGAGAAATNATAAAATGTTTGATAAGTTTAGAAATAGCGAAGGAGAAGAAATGGTAGAAGAAATGGTAGAAGAAAAAACTGAGGAAAATTCCAATATCGAGGAACAAGTAGAAACTNAATCTAGTCAAATTGGCATTGGGGAATTAATGGGAAAACGTGCAAAATTAGAAGAGGCAATAGACTATGTTGGTTTAATGATTAAGAATCTCAAAGATAAGAGAACTTTACTTGAGAAAGATATTGAAGAAGAATCTGTNGATATTAAAAATCTNAAAGAAAAACTTCAAAAAGTAAGTGAATACATCGATGAAGANAANAGAGGAATTCAAGAACTTGCTAATAAGAGAAAACAAGTAGAAACTGAAGCTGATGAAGTTGGNNTAATAATCAATANTTTAAACGAGAAGCTTTCAGGAGTTGATAGAATTATTGANGATGAAGGCAACAGGGTAAAGAGAATTAAAGAATCTAGAGATTCTATAGAAAGTTAAGTTTCAGATTTAAAGAAATTTTGTTGTTACTTCTTGGTTGGGNTTTGGAACAGATGGGAACATTTGACCAGTAGAACTTTCAGCAACTGCAGCAGCTTCTTTTAGAATACTTTCAGATTCAGCATTTGTAGTTTCATTCATTCCAAATGCAGCATCACCTGAAAAACTNTCNGTCATAAATCCACCAAGCATTTCAGACATCTGACCAATCTCTTGTTCTGCTCCAGGCATTACTTTTCCTAGAGATGATTTGAGATTTTTCATCAAATCCATAGTTGGCATGATAGCTACTACAGAATCTCCAAGATCGCTAAATGTNGTTAATCTCAATTCAATTCGTTCTAATGCAATTCTAGCAGTACTCATAATTTTTGTGACTTTTCTAACTTCTGCTAATTCATTTCCTAAAACTTTACTTGTTTGAGTATCATGATTTTGAGTTGCAATAACAATTCTTTGAAATAAAATTGCATCACGATCTTTTAGAGTAGCTAATAATGTATCTAANTTGTTAATTTGTAATTGTAATTTTTTGATTCCAGTTTGAACTCTTGGTTTAAGAGCNCCTTTAGGTCTGAGAGTNTCACTGATTTTATCAGTAAATCCTGGTTTTTCNTGTTTNGTCCATTTTTTATTAAGACTAGGCATAAGTTCATTTTAAGAAAATATACTTAATTTCGGGTGTAAAAAATGCTTTACAGAAAGTAAAATTTCTCTAACAAAAAAGCAATCAAAAAAACTATTTAGTNTTTTTTAGGCTNTAATTTATGAATGAAATTTTTGGTTTTGANTTACCTGACAAATCAAAANANCTTTCAGATAAAGAATATGTNAATTTAGTAAATAGGATTCGAGGGAATTTTTTGAGCTATACNGCAGTATTNGATTCAACACTNACTGTAATTATATCAGAATTGTTTTTGAGAGATAAAAGTGATTTTCCGTTATGGGCAAAGACAGTATTTGATGAAGATAGAACTGCTTCATTTGGAACAAAAATTGTTTGGTTGTCAAGAATAATGAAATATCATATTGATTTTAAAAGTGAAATTGATGAAAAAACTAGGAAAAAAATTCAACAAAAACTTAATGAAATAAGAGAAATTCGAAATGATTTTGCACATAATTTTGCACATAATAAAAAAATTGAATCTGAAAATATCAAAGACAGACTCATAAAACTTTATGATTTTGAGGAAGGGGTCACTACACCAAAAATATTTGAAATGGAAGAAATCATGGAATTGATTAATGACACATGGATTTTGGAACATTTAAAGAAAATTGAAAATTTGACTAGAAAAATTAGAGAAAAATAAAAGTTGGAATATAATTTTTGACTGGTTGAAAATTTGTTTTTATAATGGAATTAATGATTTGGTTTAATGAATAAAAAAATCATCATAATTTCAATAGTTCTCATAATAATAATTTCCATTGTAAATTTTTCATTAGATTTTCCTGAGGAGAAAATTGATGAAATATTTCACATAACTCTTGCAAATTCTGATTTGTATACTAATGGGGTATATACTGATACATTTGATATTAACAAAGGAGAATATTATTTTCGATTTGTTCCAAATGGTAGCAGTCCAAAAATTTTATCTGTAATTTTAAATGGAGAAAATTTTGATTTTACTGAAAATTTTAAGCTACACAATACTGCACATCAAACTGGAATCTCAGAATATTTTACTTGGGATTATCAAGGAACAGAAAAATTTTTAGTTTCAGAAAATCAAAAAATTACAATCACAATTAATCCAAACGGNAATACAATAGGTTCAGTATCTGTAGATATTATAGAAAATTAAAGGCGTAAACCCCCTAAACTGCAGAACTNTGAGAGATTNCCTCTCGTGGTCAGTGCCTAAGCANNTGATTGCCTTTTTNGTTCTGCGGGGNCACGCAAATTTAGTCGATAGGAATTATATCTTTCGACATTAAANAATGTCATNATTTTAGCTATTTAACATTTTNTGCTAAATTTTACAAAATCTTTTTGATATTTTTGAAATATTTTATTCATTTTTGTCTATGATTGATCTATAAATTACGAATTTTTATCTAAAAACNAATGNGATTATCTGGNAAAGTTGCATTNGTAACTGGNGGAAGTAGNGGAATTGGATTTGCTACTGCAAAAATTTTATCAGAAAATGGAGNTAAAATTGTTATCACTGGAAAAGATAAGGATAGATTAGAAAAATCNACATNAAAAATTTCTGGTTCAATTGGGATANTTGCGGACATTAAAAATTCTAAAGATGTAAAAAATGTGGTAAGTAAAACTATTGAAAAATTTGGTAAATTNGATATTTTAGTAAATAATGCAGGGATTTTTCCAAAAATAAAACTACTACANGAAATTGATGAAGATGAATGGAATGAAGTTNTAGATGTAAATCTTACAGGACAATTTAGATTTACTAAAGAAGCAATTCCNCATTTACAAAAAACTGGTGGTTCAATAATTAACATTTCATCAGATGCAGGATTAAAAGCATATCAAGGATTTAATGNAGATGCATATTCTGCATCAAAAGCTGCTTTAATCATTTTAACAAAATGTTGGGCATTGGAATATGCTAAAGATAAGGTTAGAGTAAATTGTATTTGCCCTGGTGTAGTTGATACAGATATGACAAAACCATTTATGAAAACTCAAAAAGATAAAGAATTCATGAATAATGAACATCCAATTGGNAGGATTGGACAACCAGAAGAAGTAGCAAAAGCTATAATGTATTTCGCATCAGATGATGCTTCTTGGGTTACAGGTGCGGTATTGGCAGTAGATGGTGGAGAATCAATCAAATGAATTCAGATGAATTTAATACAACCAAAAAGGAGAAAAAATNATGAAGAGTAGAAAGGCTAAAGNCAAATTAATCATTCTTTTAGGAATTATTTGGATANTTATTTCTCTNCCTTTACCATGGATAGTTAACAATCCACAAGTNNNTGAANCACAATTTAANATCNTNTTGTCAATTATAGGAGTAATGTCTATTCCATTTATTGTTCTTGGAGTAGNGTGGACATTAAAGCCAGAACTTACAACNTAGNGAATTTCAATTGAAAGATATTCCCATTTCTGATAAAATTCCTGAATTAGATATTGCAATNAAGGCTGTAAAAGAAGCAGGTAATGCAATTTTAGAGATTTANNAAAGGGGATTTGAGANGCATACGAANAGTGATGATTCACCAATTACTGAAGGGGATCTTAAGAGTAATGAAATAATCAAAAAAAATCTNTNACAAACANNNCATGNGATTTTATCTGAAGAGGANGAGGATGATCAAAATCGATTATCAAAAGATATGGTTTGGATTGTAGATCCNCTTGATGGAACTTCTGATTTTATTGATAAAACAGGTGAATTTACAATAATGNTTGCNTTAGTGAAGAACAAAAAACCAATTATTGGAGTAATTGGATGGCCTACAGAAAAAACATTATTTGTTGCACAAAAGGGAAGTGGTGCTTTTAGATATTCAAATAANGAATGGANTAAGATGTCAGTAACTTCTATTTCAGAATTATCAAGATGTAGAGCAGTTGGTTCAAGACATCATTTATCTGATAGAGAGAGGGATTTTATCAAAAAATTAGGAATTGAGANTTTTACTAGCNTAGGTAGTTCATTAAAAGTGGGTAAAATCAGTTCNGGNGATGCTGAAGCATACATCACAACCACAAATAAAATGAAAGAGTGGGATTCAGCTGCATCTTATTGTATAATTTTTGAAGCTGGAGGGAANATGACAGATATGTTAGGAAATGATATTACATACAACAACAAAGATGTTTTTCATCAAAACGGAATTTTAGTTACAAATGGATTGATTCACGATAAAATTGTTGATGAGTTTAAAAAATTAGAGTAGGTTTCTTTCTTTAAGAAAGTCCTTTACTTTATTTGCACTATCTGAAAGTGAATCATGNTCGGTATCAACTACTAAATCTGCTTTTTCAGGTGCTTCATAAGGATCATCAATTCCGGTGAATCCTTTGATTTCCCCTTTTCTAGCNTTAGCATACATTCCTTTGACATCTCTTTCTTCACATTTTTCAAGTGAACATTTTACATAACACTCTGCAAATTGATCTCCTGAATCAATAATTTCTCTTGCATTTTTTCTATTTTCAAGATATGGAGAAACTAATGAAACTACACTTGGAACACCATGTTTTAACAAAAGCTTGGCTAAATGAGCAACTTTTTTGTTGTGTTCATCACGTCCTGCTTTTGAAAAGTCTTTTGGAGAGAACCATTCTCTTAGTTCATCACCATCAAGCATTGCCAAATTTGGAATATCTTTTTGCAAATCTTTTACGATGGTAGTCTTACCTGAACAAGGAAGACCAGTCATCCAAAGAATGAAAGGTTTCATGAATAAAAATATCCAAACATCCCATAAAGAGCTTACGTTAATTTTGAAACCATGNNTGATTTTCTANATATTGTATTTCTTGAATCANATCTTCCATTTTTTTAGAAGTTACCATAGATGATGTAAATTGTTCATACATTTCAAATTCTTCTTCTTTAGAAAGAATCTCAGATTCTGCTTCATCAAAAAATTTTTCTTCTTTAGTCATATGATCCATCAAGTAGATGGAATAAGTTTTTAGAAATCGAGCAACTGGTTCTCTTGCATCTTCTCCTTCGATCCATCTTTTAAGGTGTTTTTTTATTTGTAATGCAATTCTTCTAGAAAATTCATGTTCTATTAGTAATCCTCTAATTTCTTTTTTTAAATGATCATAACTTNCAACACATGGAAAATAGGAATCTTCCTCTTTAGAATAATGAATAGAATCTANNAATTCCTCTATAATTATTGTNATTTTGTCTATATCAGATAAAGGAATATTTTTTCCTGCATAAAGTTCCGTATAACATTTTATGATTACTTTATCCAAGCGCTTAATTTGTTTATGATCCTCACGTAATGATTTTGTTGCACTCAAGTAAGNAAAATACCATCAAGGTTGATTTAATGTGTATCTAAAAATCAACAGCATAGCTCAAAATTATTGAATAAATCTAGTTTAACTTTTATCCAAAGATAATAACATCTAGTCATTGAATCCAATTATTTTGTCTATTTTAGACTTGATTAGAGGACAAATTGAAGATATAATTCCATTATCNAATTTTGATGTAAATTTAATTTTAGACAAAATTCTAGAATTACAAAATTCCATAAATGGNTTATCTATTCANGATGGTCCAATTGCATCAGCTCATGTAATATTACTTGCAGCAGGAGTTGTAATTTTTCTTGGAGTTGCAGGAGAAGCTTTTTTNAAAAAAACAGGNATTCCNGATGTAGCTTTTTTGATGGTTCTGGGTGTAATTATTGGGCCTGTTTTAGGAATTATTCAACCAGAAACNGTAATCCAAGTTGTCCCATACTTTGCAGCTCTTGCTTTGATAATTATCATGTTTGATGGAGGATTAAATTTNGATATCAAACATGTTGTAAAAACTGCACATTTTTCATTTACTTTAGCTATTGTTGGTTTTATTTTATCAGTTACAATNATTTCAGTTGCAACTCATTATGCANTAGGATGGTTTTGGTTAGAGAGTATTCTATTAGGTTCTATTGTAGGAGGAAGTAGTTCGGCAATTGTTTTTGGNCTAGTCAGAAATATCAAAATTTCAGAAGAAACAAAATCNATGTTAAGTTTTGAATCTGCATTAACNGATATTTTNGCAACNATTATTGCATTTATTTTATTTGAAGCAGTTCTTTTAGGACATTTTGATCTTCAAACANTAGAAGAGACATTAGGAAGAGCANTTGTNGTTGGTTTAGTTCTTGGATTTGGNGTNGGNATTCCTTGGATGTATGTTTCAACAAAGTTNGGAAATGCTCAACATGCATACATGTTAACATTAGGAATACTGTTTGTTTTATTCTTCTTGGCAAATTCTTTTGGAGAATCAGGTGCTTTAACTGCACTTGTGTTTGGTTTNATGTTGGGAAACAAACANCATCTTGCACGAATTCTGAAATTCAAACCACCAAGAATTGAATTAGATGATCCAACACANAATCAATTAACATTTTTGGTAAGATCATTTTTCTTTGTGTTTGTTGGGTTAATGGCAAGCTTTGGTAAAATTGAATACATTGTATTTGGAATTTTAATTACAATTGCNGTTTATTTTGGAAGNGCCTTTATTGGAAAGATTACATTAACAAAAAGATTTTCNAAATTGGACAAAGCAGTCACAAATTCAATGATTCCTAGAGGNTTAGCNGCTGCAGTGCTTGCTACATATCCTGTAACTATGGGATTACCAAATGCTGAAGCATATACCGAAATCATATTCTTTATTATTTTATCATCAGTGATCATTACAACAATTGGATTAGGNAAATCAAAAAAGATNCCACCNCCTGAATCAGTAGANGGGGGATTTGTCAATAAAAAACATGATGAATTATAATTATTTCTTTAAGAATTTAGTTTTTCTTTAATTGCTTGAACATATTTTTCGTTGTATTTATTATACAATTGAATTTTGTTTTGTGCTAAAGCCATGGCACCAGGTCTACTGTTAATATGTTTTTCAGAAATTTTTTGTTGTTCTAAAAGTTTTTCAAGATTTTCTTTTGGGTGTGATTCCAATTCTGCTAATAAGATTGAAAGTTCTTTTTCTAAAATATTTCTAGTTTCAGGATTTTCAGGTGGATCAGCACCAATGATTGTTTTTGTCATTATATTCCCAAATACTCTTTTTTCTAATTCAGTCAACAACAAGGAAACAAAATAAGTTGTATAAATTTAGTTTCCTTTGATTTACAAATGTGAGTGCAGTGCAATCAAACTTTTTATCTTTTGTTGTCTAAATTGATCCATAATGACTTATTGTATAGGTAGATGCAAAAATTACAAAGCTGTCAAACCAGTGGAGATTGGAAGATATGCTGCAGGACAAAAAAGGTGTAATTTTTGTGAAGTATTTTTAGATTTTGAAGGAATCTCCTGTCCTTGTTGCAACAGACAATTAAGATGTCTACCAAGAAGTAGAAAAGGAAAGGAAAAATATTTGACTCAAATAGTTAGATAAAACTGAAATTTCACGCCTAAGTTGATATATTTTTAATTTTTAAATGGAAACATAACTATTCTTTGCCCTAGTATTTCCTTTTTCAAAAATAGTTGTTGAGGGTTTAAGTCCAATAATTAATTATCAATAATTATAAATCAATTTTCATTATTAATGAAAAATTCAATAATTGAAAATTTTGTAAAATCTCTCTTAGATATACTAAATAAATTTTTTAAATAATTAAGCCAATTCTCCCAAAAAATGAATTGTATCATTTGTTACAATAACTGTTCTATCTTTTGGTACACGATACAATTTTTTTGAACCATTTGAAGATTGTACAATAAGTTTCGAAAATGGATCTTTAAGTGATTTGTATAAAACTCCTTTCTCAGTAGGGGTTGATTGTGACCAATTTGTTCCTTGTACAAGGGAAATTGTTTCGAATTTTATAACTTGGTATGAATAAACCATTTCTATTTAATTATTAATTATCGCACTCATTAATGATTTTCCACCTATTAATCCAGCAATGGATAATCCAATATTTGCTACAATATTTACTGCAAGCATTCCATAATGATTGTTCTCAAGAAGATTACTAGAATCAAAAGCAAGTGCAGACATTGTAGTTAATGAACCACAAAACCCAACTGCTGCAAATAAAGAATATTTTCCATCAAGATGCCATTGTTGTGACATAATTACAAATGCACCTAGAATAAATGCCCCAATTACATTGACTATCAGTACATTAACAGGCAATGTATTGAAAAGTAAAGGAGATTCAGTTATTTTGTATCTCAGAAATGCTCCTAAAACAGAACCTATTGCAAGAAAAACAAATTCTAAACCTTTCATTTAATGTATTTGATACAAATTGATGTTATTAGTGCTATTAGGCATCTTTTATTTGATAAATTAATGATCTGGCATTAATTCAAAAATTGAGTCCATAGTTTTTATAGGATTAATTTTTCTGTGAGTTAAATGACATTAAAATTGAGATGTGTAGATTATGGATTTGAATGTAAATTTATGTTAGATGAGGAGAAAAGTATAACACAATTAGAAAAACTTAGAGACCATTTTGAAGAAGAACATGGAATTGATTATACAATTGAAGCTGTGACTCAAATGATTACAAACAAAGGTCATTCGTTAGAATCAATAAAGAAATAATCATTATTTTCTTAAAAAATTTGTTTTAATTTAATTATTAAAAAAGATTATTTGTAAAAATCAGGTTCTTGATCTTTTTTTTGTTTTGGAAGATCTTCCATGACTGCTTGAACAACTTCATTATGATTATATGTTAAATGCCTAAGAAACTTTGCAGACTCATCTACTCTAGTTTTCTTATCTGCAAATAACATTTCTGGACTACTTAGTTCTGCCATCATTGTATTGCATTCTTGACAAGGGTCAAAATCAAGATAGAGTTTCATATTATGTGTCATTTCCTTTACTATTTAGACTATTTTATGGATTGTGAGAGAGGTGCTTCCTTTTTTCGAGGTTTTACCTTGTCTACTGCATCAATTAGATCTTGTTGTGAAATTTTAATTTCTTTGATGTTTTGAGAATTGCCACTAACATATCGTTTTAGAGCAGCAATGGCAGCTCTATTTGCAACTGCACCTATTTCTGCTCCACTAAAACCAACTGTTAATTCTACAAGTTTTTCAATCTTAACATCATTTGCAAGTGGTTTCTTTTTGGTATGAATCTCAAAGATTTGTTGTCTTCCTTTGGTATCAGGATTAGGTACCTCAATAATTCTATCAAATCTTCCAGGTCTTAACAAAGCCTCATCTACAATATCCAATCGATTTGTTGCACCAATTATCAAGACATTATGTAATTCTTCAAGACCATCAATTTCAGTTAGAATTTGAGATACAACACTTTCAGTTACATGTGATTCTGAACTACCTCTTCGTGGAACAAGTGCATCTACTTCATCTAAAAAGATGATACATGGTGCGGCTTGTCTTGCTTTTCTGAAAATTTCTCTAACTCCTTTTTCAGATTCCCCAACCCATTTTGAAAGTAATTCGGGGCCCTTTATACTGATAAAATTAGACTCAGTCATTTTTGCAAGAGCTTTTGCAATCAAAGTTTTACCAGTTCCAGGGGGACCATGAAGAAGAATTCCTTTTGGAGATTCTACATCGATATAATCAAAAGCTTCTTTGTGTTTAATGGGCCATTCAATTGCTTCTCGAAGTTCTTCTTTTAATGCATTTAAACCTCCAACATCATCCCAACTAACATCAGGAATTTGTACTTGGACTTCTCTGAGTGCACTGGGACTAACTTCTTTTAATGCATCTCTAAAATCTTCATTAGAAATTTGAATTTTTTGAAGGATTTCTGAGGAAATTTTATCTTCATCAAGATCAATTTCTTCATCTGCAAGAATTCTACGAAGAGATCTCATTGCAGCTTCTTTTGCTAATATTTCTAAATCAGCTCCTACAAATCCATGTGTAGTTTTTGAGATTTGTTTAAGATCTACTTTGTCATCAATTGGCATACCACGTGTGTGAATTGAAAGAATATCTAATCTTCCTTCATCATCTGGAATTCCAATTTCTATTTCTCTATCAAATCTTCCAGGTCTTCTTAGTGCAGAATCAATAGAGTCTGGTCTGTTAGTAGCTGCAATTACTACAACTTTTCCTCTAGATTTCATTCCATCCATCAATGTTAAAAGTTGAGAAACTATTCTTTTTTCAAGCTCACCGGATACCTCATCTCTTTTTGGAGCAATAGAATCAATTTCATCTATGAAAATTATACTAGGTGAATTTTCCTCAGCTTGTGTAAATATTTCTCTAAGTCTTTCTTCACTTTCTCCATAGTGTTTTGCCATTATTTCAGGACCACTAAGTGAAACAAAATTAGCATTGGTTTCTCCTGCAACTGCTTTTGCAAGTAATGTTTTCCCAGTTCCTGGAGGACCATATAGTAAAACGCCTTTTGGTGCCTCTACACCTATTTTATCAAACAATTCAGGATGTCTCATAGGCAATTCTACCATTTCTCGAATTTTCTTAACCTCATTTTTTAGACCACCTAGTTCATCATATGTAATTCTCGGAATAGATGCATCAACCACCTTAGTCATTGAACCAAGTTTGAAAACTGTATTTTCAGTAACAATAACCGGCTTTGAGGGTTTTGTATTAGTTACAATAAATTGTATTTTTCCCCCCATTTGTGTTGGTAGTTGGATTGAATCGTGAATAGTAAAAACATGATTCTGAAAATTTGTAATCATTACATCATGTAATTGTTCTTCATCAATAGGTAATTTTTCAGTTGGTGATAATGTAATTTGTTCAGCATTTGTTGCTTCAACAGATTTAATAGATATTTTGTCTCCAATTCCTGCACCAATATTTAATCTAGTAATTCCATCAATTTTGATAATTCCTGTTCCATATTCATCAGGTGTTCCAGGCCAAAGTTTTACATGTGTTTTTTTGTTNTAAGTTAATTCCAAAATTTGNCCTGTATTCCATTTTTGATCCTCAATTACTTTAGGATCAATTATTGCTCTACCTCTTCCAACATGNTGTTGAGNGATTTCATTTATTTTTAAAATAATTTTNTTCATATTGTTNCCTCAAAAAAAATGAGGGGTTTATTCAACCTCCACCTTTTTNCCAGTTTGTTTTTCTGNAACTAGTTTGAAAACTAGTTGCAAAATTCCATTTTTGTAAGAAGCCTTTGCAGAGTTCTCATCAACTTTATNCTTTAATGGAACTTTGGAATGGTATTTCTTTTTNCCATGTTTTGCAGAAATATCTACAATNTTGTTGTCAACAATAATTTTGACATCAGTCTTTTCAACTCCTGGCATTTCAGCTATGAGTTTTACNACCTTTTCTTTTTCATCTACAATNGTATCAACAATTGCTTCTCTTGTATCAGAAACTGGAAGACGTCCTGATTTGGNGTTTCCATATTCTTGAACAACAGGTTTTCCATCTGGACCAACAGNCATTGTATAACCGTAAAAAAGTGGTCCAGAATCAGAATTACCTTTGAATTCTTCAAAAACATCNGTNATGTCAAAAAAAGAGNTTGACATTTTTTTGAAGATTCTATCAATTTCACTATCAAAGAACATTGTCATATTACTTACNATATGTAATATATATNACATTATATAAAGATTNTTNTNATTTCTTTGATTTCTTACATAATCCTATTATAACTGACATTGTATAATAATCTTAATGAAAGTTTCAAGNATGTCTATACCTGAAGTTGTAAGAGAAATCATCACTAGAAATCGTTCAGTTTATGATTGTATGAAAATGGATTTGATTAACTATACAGCATTAGCAGTAAAGATTCAGCCAGAAATTGAAAGAGTTTTAGGAAATTCTGTTAATCTTAATACTATTGTAGTTGCAATCAAACGATTTTCAGATTCATTTGAAATCAAAGANGATGTAAANGAAGAATCTGTTNTGAGAAATGCTCGATTGGCATTAACTGATGGTATNATGGATATTAAATTATCAATTGAAGATTCAAATGANTTAGATCCAATGTCAATTTTAGACAAATTTTCTAAAATTACTAATAATTATGAATTTTTTAGAGTTTCTGATTCTTTCAGGTTNCTTGCTGAAGATATGGATGGTATNAGACAAATTTTCAATAATATTTCAAATAGTGAAAATATGTTTAGTACNGGACTTGCAAAAATTAGAATTTCAATCCCTNCATCTAAAAATCAATCAGATGTGGTTTCATATGTTGCTGAAGTATTACACGTAAATGGAATTGAATTAGTAAACGCATTTTTCAGTCAAGATAGTATTGTAGTCATTCTAAATGAAAGAGATGCATCTAGAGCGTATGAAATTCTACATTCAGATATTTTGAGANCTTAGGAATATANTAAAAATCAACGTATTATAGCATATATTCATCNAATTTGTGGAAAAATCATAATTGGNCAGAAATAAGAAAAAAATTNTNATTTTAGGAGGAGGNTTTGCTGGNGTAGAATGTGCCAGNCAATTAGAATCAGAATTNGGANATGATCCAGAAATTGAATTAGTTATGGTTAGTGAAGATAATTTTTTGTTGTTTACTCCAATGTTGCCCCAAGTAGCATCTGGAATGATTGAAACTAGACATATTGTTTTNCCAATTAGAACAATTTGTCAAAAAACAAAATTTTATGAAGGTAGAGTCAAAAATATTGATCCTTATGGAAAANTAGTNACTCTNTGGGGAACAGGTGATAAAAGAAGNATCTCTATTCATTATGATTTTNTAGTTGTTGCACTTGGTAGTGAAACAAACTTTTTCGGAATGGCANATGTGGAAAAAAATGCATACACAATGAAGACACTCAATGATGCTGTGATGTTAAGAAATAGAGTAATAGATATGCTTGAACAAGCAGAAAATGAAACAGATCCAATTCTNNGAAAAAGTTTTCTNAATTTTGTTGTAGTAGGTGGAGGNTTTGCAGGAATTGAAACTGCNGGNGANTTAATGGATNTACTTTTAGATGCAAGAAAACATTATCCTACAATACACAAGGATGATCTCAAAGTTATTGTGTTAGAAGCATTACCAATNATTTTNCCAGGATTTAATGAAAAATTAGCAGAATTTGCAAAAGAGAAAATGGTTGATAGAGGAATTGANATTAGATTACAAACGGCNGTTACTAGTTTTGATGGAAATGAAGTAACAACAAAAGCATTAGAACANAATCCAAAAAATTCTACAGATGAANCNATNGTTGATGCAATAAGAACAAAAACTTTGATNTGGACTGCAGGNGTAACTCCAGTNAATACAATCAAAAGATCTATGCTAAAAACAGATAGAGGTAAAGTNATNNTTNATGAATATNTAGAAGCAGAAGGATTTCCANNTNTTTTTGCTATAGGNGATTGTGCATTATTTTTGAATTCTGAAACAAAAAGACCTTTTCCCCCAACTGCACAAATTGCAGAAGCTCAAGCAAAAACTGCAGCAAAAAATTTGAAGGCNNTCATTAAAAATTCAGAAAAAGAAAAATTTGAATTTCATTCAAAAGGTCAAATGGCGATAATTGGTAAAAGATCTGGAATTGCCACATTTTTAGGAATGAACATCTCTGGATTTTGGGCGTGGTTGATTTGGAGAAATGTCTATCTTTCAAAAATTCCAACTTTAGATAAAAAAATTAGAGTATTTCTTGATTGGACTATTGATTTATTCTTTGATAGAGATATTTCTAGATTAAAATTAATGAAACGTAAAGAGGAAAAAGAGTACAAAGAACTTGATGAAGTTGATGATGTTTGGTAAAAAAGATTAATTTCTTTTCTTAATTCCAATAATCACTACAGCTGGAATTCCCAAATACATTCCCAAATTAAGTAGGATCAAACTAATTCCATAACTCAATACTGAATTTTCAGAATCCATATCAACATAGTTCAAGATAGATAGTGAGCTAAT
>PBZV01000028.1 GCA_002730325.1 Nitrososphaerota archaeon | reverse complement strand
TACGGATGCTTTAGGCCCAATAATCATCCTGACCACTTGAGGTGCTGGTTTTACCGCGGCGGCTGACACCAGAACTTGCCCACCCCTTATTCGTTAGTGTTTCTAGGACTAACAAAAGGTTCCTTTAGCAGAAACCACTCGGATTAACCTTGTCGTGCTTTCGCACATTGCAAAGTTTTCTCGCCTGCTGCGCCCCATAGGGCCTGGGTCCGTGTCTCAGTACCCATCTCCGGGCTACTCCTCTCAGAGCCCGTACCTGTAATAGTCTTGGTGGGCCATTACCTCACCAACAAACTGATAGGCCGCAGTCCCATCCTACGGCGATAAATCATTTGGAACACAAACCATTCCAGGTATAGTGTTCTATCGGGCATTATTCTCAGTTTCCCGAGGTTATTCCCGTCCATAGGTTAGGTTGACTACGCGTTACTGAGCCGTCTGCCTTGTATTGCTA
The DNA here is from genome assembly GCA_002730325.1 of Nitrososphaerota archaeon. Taxonomy (GTDB): domain Archaea; phylum Thermoproteota; class Nitrososphaeria; order Nitrososphaerales; family Nitrosopumilaceae; genus Nitrosopumilus. The sequence continues at coordinate 58,009 of PBZV01000028.1, read as the reverse complement.
CAATGACTCGCATGGCTTAGTATCAATCCGATAGCAGTCAGGTCCGGCAGGATCAACCGGATTCTGAATTTCTTTTCTTTTTGGTCTTGATTATTGAAGTACATTTGTACTTGTAAATTGGAATTGACGGATGCACATAATCTTCACATCTCAGATCTTGATCTTTTGATCAAATCCTCATTTTTGTATGCGTAACTGGAGGCCCATGAATCACAAAATGGTATATTACCATACTTCATCACAAGCGCCGCCTATTGCGTTACGTATGCAGAAGCCATCCAAGGCAGAATCCATATAAACCATGCGTGAAATTATACCTGATCGGTTCAAATTTTGAAATAATTACAATAAAATCCACGCTCAAAATGGCTTGAAAAGACAATTAATGGAATTTCAATAGTTAAAATGTTGTAATTGGTTTTGAAAATTGGTTTTGAATTATCTCTCAGAATATAAAAAAAAGACAAAGAGATCTGCTAAACTGTTTACAAAATCTAAAAAACTGCACATCAATGGAGTATCTCATAACATAAGATTTTTTGAACCATATCCATTTGTGGTAAAAAAATCATCAGGAAAAAATTTGATAGATGTTGATGATAACAAGTATACAGATTATTGGATGGGTCATTGGAGTTTAATTTTAGGACACGGTCCAAAAAATGTTAAAGAATCTTTGAAAAAACAAATTGAGAAAAGCTGGATGTATGGAACAGTAAACGAACAGACAATTTTGTTATCTGAATTAATTTCCAAAGCAGTTCCAGTAGCTGAGAAAATTCGTTATGTGACATCAGGTACAGAAGCCACAATGTATGCAATTAGACTTGCACGTTCAGTAACAGGAAAAAAAATAATTGCAAAAATTGATGGAGGATGGCACGGATACACATCAGATTTATTAAAATCAGTTAACTGGCCATTTTCTGAATCAGAAAGTAGTGGAGTTGTAAATGAAGAAAAAATAATTTCAATTCCGTATAATAATTTAGAAAAATCTATTTCTATTTTAAAAAAACATGCAAAGAATTTAGCTGGTGTAATAATTGAACCAGTGTTAGGTGGAGGGGGATGTATTCCAGCAACTCCAGAATATCTAAAAGGGATTCAGGAATTTATTCACAAAAACAAATCATTGTTTATCTTAGATGAAATAGTTACAGGGTTTAGATTTAGATTTGGATGTCTATACCCGACAATGAAATTAAATCCAGACATTGTAACATTAGGAAAAATTGTTGGGGGAGGAATGGCAATAGGGGTTATTTGTGGAAAAAAAGAAATAATGAAATTTGCAGATACAACAGGAAAGAAAAAATCTGAACGCTCCTATATTGGAGGAGGAACATTTTCAGCAAATCCAGCCTCAATGACAGCAGGTTTTGCTACACTAAATGAATTAAAAACAAAAAAATCAGCATATACCAAAATCAACAATTTAGGAGAATTTACAAGAAAAGAATTATCTAAATCATTTGATGGTAAAGTTGCAATTACAGGGAAAGGATCTCTGTTTATGACTCATTTTCTAAATAACGGAATTACAGAAATAAGAAACGCCACAGATGCTGCAAAGTGTGATAACTTGCAACTTGCAAAATATCATTTTAAAATGACGGCACATGATGGTATTTTCTTTTTACCAGGAAAATTAGGGGCAATTTCAAATATGCATACAAAAGCAGATATTAAAAAAATGATTACAGCGTCAGAGAATATATAATTTTCATGGATTAACATTTCTCTAAAAGTATGGAAAAGAAAAAGGAAAAAGAGACATCTGTTACAGGAAATCCTACTAAAACTTCAGCCAAAGAGCAAGAAGGCATGGTATTAGAAGCAATAAAGAAATTCAAATCATTAAGCTAAGCCAAACTTTCATTAGCAATACAAATAGGAGAAAACTATGGGGTTGTTTGGTTCTAAAGAAAAGCCAGAAGACATAATGTATCATGCCATGTCATTAATGGGTAAAAACCAACCAAAAGGCGCAATTTCTCTATTTAACAAAATTCTAAAACAAGATTCAAAAAATGTTGCAGCATTATTCAACAAAGGTTTAGCACTAAATAAGATAAAGAAATACACAGATTCTGTTACTTGTTTTGATAAATTAATAGAGATAGACCCCAAAGATGCCCAAGCTTACAATAATAAAGGAATTGCAATGGCAGAAATGGGAAACATTCAGAGTGCTGCAGAATGTTATGAGAAAGCAATTGAAGTAGACCCAAAATATGCAGCATCTTATTTTAACAAAGGTGTTCTATTAGACAAATTACAAGAACATGAAGAAGCACTAACAACATTAGAAAAAGCAATCTCTATTGATTCAAGGAAACCAAATGCTATGGTCTACAAAGGAATTGTTTTAGGGAAAATGAAAAGACATGAAGAAGCACTAAATTGCTTTCAAAATATTTGTAAAAAATATCCAAATAATCAAGATGCATTTTTTCAAAAAGGGGTTCAGCTTGCAGAGTTAGGCAAACATGAAAAAGCACTTGATGTATTTGATGAAATTTTGAAAAAATTCAAAGATAATGTAAATGTGGTTTATGCAAAATCCCGAAGTAAAGCTGCATTAGAAATGTATCCAGAGGCATTAGAATTATTAAAACATGCAATTTCAAGAAATCCTAAAATAATTCGTAAATGGGCAAAAGAAGAACCAATTTTTACAGTATTGCACAATAATGATAAATTTAGAGCGTTAGTAAAACTATAGAATTTTTTTACGAACAGCATCTATTCTAATAATACCTACCTTCTTTTTTGGCCCAATTAATCTCGCTTCAAATATTGGAACATATAGTTCAGTAATATCTCTTAGAACAAACTCTTCAGATAAATCCCGAACATCAGCTTCAAGCGGTTTTTTTAAATGAGATTGTAATTTCTCTAGGGCTGCATCATATGTCAATTCAGGTTTTTTGATATTTGATTCATTTTTTTCCAATAAACGCTTAGGATAATTTTCAATTGTTTTGGAATTTATTTTGAATGGGAATTCAATATCTCTTCCATGATGATCAAAAGTTAACTCATCTTCTTCTTCAACAAATACATGTTCTTCCAATTTTAAATCAATCTTGTTTTTACCTCGCTTTCCAGTAAATGCTCGTTTAAAACCAGACTTTGAACGGATAGGGAAAACACCATCGCCTAAAATAATTTCTTGGATATTGGAATCAACTGAAATGGAATGAGTCGCCTTTCTGAAATAATCTGCAACATATTTGCCAGATACCATCAAAATACATTCATAGTATAATTTCAAAGAATGTAGATGAACATCTTCTTTTTTTGGTCTTGACAATAATGACTTGAATGGAATAGTTTTCTTTTGTTCGATTATATCTCGTGCATCTTCTTCTTCAATTTTTTTTCTTAGAACTACAGTTTTTACATCATGAGTTTTTTTCAAATATATTAAAAAGTAGTAATTCCATCTATAAAACCAGTTCTGATAAGAAAGAGATAATAGATTTGAAATGATTAAAAAAATATGGCAACTGCAAAAAAAGGGCATATAGAAAAATTTCTAACAAACGCAGATAATGCAATTCAGGAAGGGATAAAAAAAGCAGATGAAATTCTTAAAGATGCAGTGGAATTTGGTGCAATGACTGCAAAACAAGCATCAAAAACAAGCAAAGAACTTCAAAATCAGGCAAAAAAAGAGAAAGCCATTTTGGAGAAAAGAGGAATTGCAAAAATTGCAGAAGGAATGACAGTTGCAAAAAATATCAGTTCAAATGCACAAGATGACTTGGAAATTTTAAAACAATTAGACAAATTAAGAAAGTCAAAAGTAATTACAGAAAAAGAATTCCAATCAAAGAAAAAGAAAATTTTGAACAGGATTTAACATGAAAAAGTCTAACATTTTTGGAACAAGTGATCAAAGAGATGTAAATCCAGAGTGGTTTACAAACAAAACATGGATGAAAGTTCTTTCAAAAAAAATAAAATCAAAAGATCAAGACATTTACCATGTTCATTTTGAAAATGGTTCAAAAACTAAACTTCATTGGCACAATGGAAATCAAGTTTTAATTGGGGTTAAAGGAAAAGGAAGTTTAGAATTATTTAGAAAATATGGTTCAAAAAAAACTGAGTTTAAAATCAAAAAAATAGAAAAAATTATACTCAATGAAGGAGATATTGTACACATCCCTGCAAAAACATTACATACGCACGGAGCAATAAATAAAAAAAATCCATTCTCACATATTGCAATAAACATCCTACCTAGAAAAAATGCAGAATACAAAACTACATGGTATGAATCAGATTTTAAAAGTAAAGTTTTCAAAATCATATAGAAATGTCATTAAAAAAAAGTTCAGAGATTAATTCAGTTAAAGGAAATGAAGGAACAACAATCAAGCAATATTTTCATCCAAAGGATACAAAAAATGAGATCAATTACAGTCTTGCTCAATTTACACTAGAATCTGGAAAAAAATCGAAACTTCATAAAATAAAATCTTCAGAAATTTACTATATTTTACAAGGAATAGGGGATTTAGAAATCAACAAAGAACAATTTCATTTGAAGAAAGATGATTCCATGTACGTTCCACCAAATTCAGAGCAATTTATCAAAAATACAGGCACAGTTGATCTAGTATTTTTATGCATAGTTGAACCAGCATGGAAAATAGAAGATGAGAACATTTTAGAATAAAGCCACCAAAACTAGAAGATAAAATTATTTTTAAGATATGACAAAGATAAAAGAATAGTGAACACGTATCAAGCACTCAAGACACTAAATGTTAATTCTAGTGCATCTCAAGAGGAAATCAAATCATCATATAGAAAAATGGCATTAGAATTACATCCAGATAAAAATATAAACAAAAAAGAAGACTCGGAATTTAAAAAAATTACAGAAGCATATAATATTTTAAAGAAAAATAAGACACATCAAAAAAACAATTCAAATCAAAATTATACAAAAAACACCAAGACAAATTTTAAAAGAAAACCACAATGGGGAGCACCTGACGACGGTAAAATTCCGCAACAAGATTGGAATAAATACACACAAAACTTGGAAGAAGGGGATCCTAGTTTTTGGAAAGAATATGAAAAACAATTTTGGAAGGATTATAATGTACGTATGAAATCAAATGAAGAATTTACAAAATACGAGAGACATCCTACAAATAAATTTGAAATGTTTGTTGATGTAGATAAAAGTAAGTGTATTGGATGTTGTAGTTGTGAGACTATTGCACCAGATGTTTTTGAAATAAATAAAAAAAGTAATCTAAATCCAAAATCATCAGTAATTAATCAAAAAGGTGCAAGTAACAAAAAAATAAAAACTGCAGCTGAAACATGTCCAACTAAAGCAATCAATATAGATAATTTAGAAACAAAAGAAAGAGTATTTCCTTAATGGAGTTATTTTTGATGTTAAAAAATTAATTTTCGTTTAGAAATGTCTCAAAAGAAATGACGTCTCCACGCACTTTTTCTCTCAAGACATACTTTAGTTATACATCCATTGAATTTATGGATCGCTATCAAATTCTTCATATTCCAAAACATATCATAGATTCGTGGCTAAGTGAGATTTTATTTTTTGAATATAATCCAAAGTATGATTCTCATCATTGTACTCATAGATTATATTGATAAAAAATGTCGAATTTTTTATGAATTTATTCAAAAGAAAACCTGAAACTACAACGGGTTTAGTGTGTAGAATATGTGAAATGGAATTTTCTGATCCTGAAAGAACAATGAGACATATGGTTAAAGCACATTCAAAACCACAAAAAGCTAAAAAATAGAATCACAGATTAGAAATTTTTCCGTTTTAAAAAAAGGATTTTTTTGTTAGTTACAAACAACCATAAAGGTTGTATTTTTTAGAACCGCTTTCTAATTCCAATAATCACTACAGTAGGAATACCAAGATACATTCCCAAGTTTAGTATTATCAAAGATATTCCATAACCTAACACTTCTGATTCAGAATTCATATCCACATAGTTCAGAATTGATAAACTGGAAATAATAGGAGTAATTGCAATCTTTACTATTTCCTTGAAGACTAGATTCTCTCTTTGCATATCGGCAATTATAGGGGAGAATGAATAATAGACATCGTTGAAAGTATTCATGAATCTTATACCTGATTCTGTATTGAGTAATGTATTATCTCGTAATTCTCGTAATTGTTGAACTTCTAATGCCATCTCACTACCATATGTAGCTGTAGCTATGAGACAACCACCCCCTTCAGTTTGAGAAGAGTTATTTTGAGAAATATATTCTAGAGGTATTCGTTCATACACAAGAATTGTGTTTCTGCTATAATCTGTAACATATGCATTATTTTGTGAGTCCAATGCTATCCCCATTGGATATCCATATGTTTTAGAGCCCCATCCATAATCACCAATTCCAGAAAAATTACCTTCTTCATCAAAAATGTTGATTGGTCCATACTCTCCCCCTGTTGCAAAAATTAATCCAGTCGAATCCACAATTATCGATTCAGCTTGTTCAAAAAATGTTCCAATACCACCACGGTATTCTTGTTTTCCAAATTCAGTGATTTTATGGCCATTAGGATCATATTTCACTATCTTTCCAGGCTCAGTAGTGTAAAGATTTCCGGGGTCATCTTTCAATTTTAACAATCCCATATCCTCATAGTTCTTTAGAAGATTGCCGGATGAATCAAATTTTTTTACATCTCCAATAATATTTGTATCATCAAAAGGGTTTGCAATCCATTCAGTGATGTAGATGTTTTCTTGAGTATCTATGTAAATATAATGATCAATTAGGATATCGAAATCATCAATATTCCAAGTTTTAACAAGTTCCCCCAACTGAGAATATTTTCTTATTTCATCAACTTCTTCATCAGATACAACAACCAGAATTTCATTATTTTGATTTAAAAATAATTCTCCAGATAAATTAAAATCAAAAATAATAGTCCACAGTATTTCATTTGTAGTGGTTAATTTTATGAGTTGATTTGAATCAATTACATATAGATCATCATTAGAATCAATTACTATTCCTTGTAACATTGTGGGGGATGATTCACCTAAATGTTTCCAAGTTTCTTTGTATTGATATTGAAAATCAATACCAGTTGCATATACATTTGGAAATAATATAAAAAGTGAACAAACAGATACTGTTGCAATAATTATTACAGAGTTCAATTAATCACCTTTTCGTCTGTATGTTCTTCTAATTGTTTTTTTAGCCTATAATTTTTGTATAAATATTTGACCATCAAACCAATAACTATTGCAAACATAATTGCAAGAAATATCCCAAAATTTTCCCTATCTAAAAGTATGGTGCCCATTACAATTATTACCATAAATGCAATAATTTGCATTTTTGTTTTGGCGCTCATTGTTTTTCAGATCATATCTAAACATTAGAACTTTTTCATAAAAAAAATAATTTAATTCTATTTTGAATTTTTTTGTATATTATGTGTAAGAATGATTAGTACATAGTTAACTGTGATAATTAAGATCAGATTTTGCTTTATCAGACATAATGGATGCCATATAATGAAATGCCAACCCTATCATTGTTCCTGCAGAAATAATTGTTACAGAATCCATCATCAAAGAAAGTAATTCCACAATTCGTATACGTGAAAATGATTAATAAAAAAATACGTTGAATATCATTAATGATTTTCAAAGATGATACCAAGCTTTAAACAGATTTTTAATTTTATTAAAATAGAATCAATTGTCAATTTTTAAGGAATTTACATATTTACAAGTAATATGATTGCAGCACACACACCCATTAATGCATACATGTATTTTCTGTATTTCGGATCACTAGTTCTCATATCAATTCATCAGTATTTATCAAATTTAAGAATTGATAAAATAGATTTAGAATGAATCAAAATAATATCATCAAAAAATATGTTTTAGAGGGCTTCGTTACCTTTAGTATTCTTTTGAATATCAATAAGTTCTTCAACGTTTGTAACAAATATTTTTCCAAGACCTGCATTTGATTGAATTGCACCTACAACCTTTTCAACGTCAGCATCACTAGACAAAACCATCAACGTAATATTTTCTCCGAATTCTGGGTAATACAACCAATGTCCTAATTGATCAGGCTTTGGAGTATCCTTACCTCTTCCTTTTGTATCAAACACAGTCAACCCTGTAACATTAATTTCATGTAATGCCGTATTTACTGCATTTAATTTCTTTTCAGGAATTATCGCATCTATTCTTTTCATGAGTCATATAGGCTAAATTATTATTTAAAATACATACTAAGTTATCATATTCAGAACTTAGTTTTGAGAATAACTAAAAATAATATTTGTTTAGCAAAATGTTCTTCTGATTTTTGCTTTTTCTTTTTCATATTAAAAATAGATTCAGTATGAGTAAATGTTTGATCATAGGATAAATCAAATAACATTGCTTGCAAAAACATGTGATTTTCAGGAATTATTACACAAATATTTTTGAAAATATAATTATCTTAATGATTCCAATGGAACATCAGTTTTTCCTAAAACAACATTTCTGACTTTGACCATCTTTCGTGCAAGCATAAATCCAGCACCAGTCATACAACTACCAATTATCACATGTAAAATACTAGAGTCTTGTTGGGGGGCTACTACCATAACATATGCCAATCCTGCAATCATTAGTAAAATTCCAAAGCCTGCAAAAAGTGCCATCATTATTGGAACTCTTGCTGGAGCAGGAGGTAAAACAGGTTCTGAAGTTGGATCAATTACAGTTAGATCTTTACAAATTTGACAACAACGATGACGTTGTTTATTTTGAAATTTTGTAGTTAAGAAAAAGAACTCTTGTTTACATGAATCACATGTTCTTTTAGGAAGCGTGATTTTTCCATTATCATCAAAGTCTTGTCCAATGTCTTTCATACAAGTTTTACAAAAGTAACCAGGTACTCTCCATTGTTTTTGGAAATTATATTTTTTCCAACCAAGTGAAATGTTACAACCAGTGCATGAAGTCATCTATGCTCCCTCAGTTTTTTTCCCACTTAAGACTTTTGCAATTCCATGTCTTGCCTCAATGATTGGGAGGAAGATGATGAAGAATGATGCAACTGATACCCATATCACAGAGATTGCCACCCAGATTCCATAGGAACCTAACTCAAAGACATATCCAGATGCGATTAATGGCATTGGCCATACAATGATTAGTATGATTGTCATTAGACCTCCACCTCGTATACTGAACTTGAAGGCTTTCTTTAGAGTCTCTTCATCTTCAGTGATTTTGGCTGAATCGGCTGCAGACATTTCGACAAGAGTAATCTTGTCTTTAAGATCACTCCAGTTGAATGTGCTCTTTACTGCAAGGCTTCCAATTATTGCAATGACACCACCGGAGATGATTCCTGCAATGTTTGCAAATAGCATGGAGTAGTTATGTCCAAGGCTTGCCAAGTCAACAACTCCGCCATATTCTGGAAGAGATGCAGCTACCGCTACCCAAGTTGAGGTCGAGATTAACAGACCAATAACTGCACCCGCTGTGGCTGCAACTCTATTAGTTCTCTTCCAAAGTATAGTAAGTGCAATTGGGACAACGGCCGAACCAATCAAGATTCCCATTGCCAGATAGACAAAGCCGAGACTTAGACCCATTCCAAGTAGTATTACCGCAAGGCCACCCATACCAAGCCCAAAGCCCACAATCGTCGCCCTGGATACTTTGACAAGCTGCTTACCTGTGGCATTCGGATTCTTGTACGTCCTATACAGATCATAAGTTACTAGGGAGGATACTGCAATTAGTTCTGCAGATCCTGCAGAAGTAACTGCCATGAATAACATTGTTAATACCATAATTGCACCTACTTCACCCATTAGTGCAGTAGCTGCTGCTGGAACTACTAGACCCATTTGAGCTTGAGCTGGTGTCAAGTCTACATCAAGCGCTACCGCCGTCAGTCCCATAGTTGTTGCAAGTGTAAATGGAATTGCAAACCAACATGCACCCCCAAGTAAGAAGCCTTTAACAGTGGATGATGGTTTTGCAGCAATTGCTCTCTGCCAATATGCCTGGTCTACAAAGACTGTACCAAAGTTTCCAACTATGTTAATGATACCAAACATCAAGCCACCGGCTGATGCCATTGTCAAGAACGCACCTGCGGCATTGCCCTCAACGGGATTAATCTTTGCTGCTTCTACCAATTTATGGTACATGCCTTCAACACCGCCAGTAATGTCAGTGTTAATGTATACTGCTCCGACAAATGTCAATATTGTAACAAATATGATTATAGTGTGCATATAATCTGCAACAAAAGTTGCCTTAAGTCCACCAACAAGCGTGTAAATCATCACACCAACTGGAATTAAGAATGCTGCAAGTGAGATATCCATGCCTGTAAGACCATTGACTACAGCAGAACCTCCCAATAGAAGCATGGCAGTTACAATCATGTTAGTCATTAGTGCAAAGACTAGGAACACTTTGTGAGAGCCATTACCATATCTTGCACGAATAATTTCTAGGAAAGTGTGAGCGTTAGGTGCTTTACGTTTTAATTCAATAGCTAAAATTCCAAATAATAATACCTGAATTGATGCACCTGCCGCGTACCAAAATGGGCCACTAATGCCGTATTGGTATGCTACAGTTGATGATTGAAGTAAAGTTGCAGCCCATGTCCAGGCAGAGACAATAGCTGCAGCAGTTAAACCTGTTTTGATAGTTCGACCTGCTGTGTTAAACATCTCAGAGGTCTGACTAACACCAAGATATTTTTCCTCAATCTTTACTTCTATTGTAATAATTACAGCAAAGACCATTCCAAGTCCAACAACAATTGCCCATCCAATCCATTCAGGTAATGCTTCTCCTACTGCAAAACCTTCAGAAATTGCACCGGCGGCATAAACGGGTTGTGGAAAACTGGCTACGGCGGCAACCGCAATTAATGATACAATCGAAAGAAAATAGATTGATTTTGCCTTATCCACGAAATTCTACTAACCAAAAAATACTAAACTATTTTTGATGTATAATTCATTATATACTAAAAAAAATTTCAGTGAATTCGATCAATTAGTCGACGTCTACTAATTCAAAAAATAGATTTGAAATCTATTAAAACAAGTGATACAGTCTAGCTAAAGATAATGTAGTTGCGGGGTTAGTAGTAGTTATTTTTCCATCAACTTTTACTTCATAAGTTTCTGGATTAACATCAATGTCAGGAGTAGCATCATTATACAGCATGTCTTTTTTTCCAATAGAACGACAATTTTTCACAGGGAGTAATTTTTTGCCACATTTGATCTTTCTTTCAAGACCATCATCTATTGCAAGTTTTGATGAGAATATTGCAGATGTAGATTGAACTGCTTTTCCAAGAGCACCAAACATTGGACGATATAATACGGGTTCAGTTGTTGGAATCGATGCATTCGGATCACCCATTAAAGAATATGCGATAAATCCACCTTTGATAATCATCTTGGGTTTTACACCAAAAAATTGAGGAGACCAAATTACTAAATCAGCAAGTCTTCCAGATCTAATGGAGCCCACATAATCCGAAATCCCATGAGTTATTGCAGGATTGATAGTAATTTTTGCAAGATATCTTTTTACTCGAAAATTATCATTTCCAGAATTATCTTCAGGAAGACTTCCAGTCATTTTTTTCATTTTATCTGCAGTTTGCCAATTTCGAGTAGTTACTTCACCTACTCTACCCATAGCCTGACTGTCTGATGACATCATACTCAAAACCCCAAGATCATGCAAAACATCTTCTGCAGCTATTGTTTCACCTCTAATTCTAGACTCTGCAAAAGAAATGTCCTCAGGTACAGATGAATTAAGATGATGACACACCATCATCATATCAAGATGTTCTGCCAAAGTGTTGACAGTGAATGGACGTGTAGGATTTGTTGAAGATGGTAAAATGTTTGATTCGCCTGCAACCTTCAAAATATCAGGAGCATGTCCACCACCTGCACCTTCTGTATGATAAGTATGAATTGTTCTACCATCAATTGCAGCAATCGTATCATCTACAAATCCACATTCATTTAGAGTATCAGTATGAATTGCAACTTGTGTATCAGTTTGGTCTGCAACATTTAGAGCAGAATTAATTGTAGCAGGAGTTGTTCCCCAATCTTCATGTAACTTTAATCCACAAGCTCCGGATTCTATTTGTTCAATTAATGCAGGTTCTAGAGAATCATTACCCTTTGCAAGAAAACCAAAATTCATTGGGAAGTTATCTACAGATTCTATCATTCTATGAATATTCCATCTTCCAGGAGTACAAGTTGTAGCGTTGGTTCCATCAGAAGGTCCTGTTCCACCTCCAATCATTGTAGTTATTCCATTACAAATTGCATGTGTTACTTGTTGTGGAGAAATAAAATGAATGTGGGAATCAATTCCCCCGGGAGTACAAATTGTATGTTCTCCTGCAATGATTTCAGTATTTGATGAAATCACCATATCAACATCATCCATAATATTTGGATTACCAGCATTTCCAACACCTACAATCAAACCATCTTTTACACCAATGTCAGCTTTGATAATTCCTAAAAATGGATCAAGAATTACTGCGTTAGTAATTACAAGATCAAGAGAATCATTTCTCAAGACGCCACTGGCTTGAGCTAATCCATCTCGAATACTTTTCCCTCCTCCAAAAACAGATTCATCACCGTACTTGATCAAATCTTTTTCAATTTCAATAATCAAGTCAGTATCAGCAAGACGGATTTTATCTCCAGTTGTCGGACCAAACAAGTCAACATAATTTTTTCTAGTAATGCTCAATGTCATGAATCAATACCTCGAAATCCTTGCGCTCTTGCTTTAGAAAATGCATCATCTTGCTTTTCATCAAGTGGACCATTTACCAATCCACTAAATCCAAAAACAATTCTTTTTCCAGAAAATTCTGTAAGCTCTACTTTTCTGCTATCCCCAGGTTCAAATCTAACAGATGTACCTGCAGGAATATTTAGATGAAATCCATATGATTGCTTTCTAGAAAATTCTAGTGCTTTGTTTACTTCAAAAAAATGAGTATGTGAACCAACTTGGATTGGTCTATCGCCAGTATTTTGAACGATTAAAGAAATGGTAGATTTTTCAGAATTTGCAATGATTGGATCATTTGAAATAAAATATTCACCAGGAATCATTTCAAGGTTCACCTATAGGATCATGAACAGTTACCAATTTTGTGCCATCATCAAAAGTAGCTTCTACTTGTATCGAATGAATCAATTCTGGAACTCCAGGTAAAACATCATCTTTTGTAAGAACTTTTTTTCCAGAACTCATTAATTCTGGAACTGTCCGTCCATCTCTTGCACCTTCTAAAATATGATCAGCTAAAATTGCCATAGTTTCTGGATGATTTAATTTTAGACCTCGACCTTGGCGTTTACGTGCCAATTCTGCGGCAACAAAAATATTTAATTTTTCTAGTTCTCTCGGAGTTAACATCAACAAAAGTCATAATCAATTAACTGTATTTAATAATTCAAGAATAATTGGGAAAGTATAACTTAATCATTGGGACTATATGATTATGATTAACATTAGTTCGGTTATAGGGAATATTTTCAGAGACGGTGAACTCCAAAAATTAGAATTTGAAAAAATAAAGATTTCACGAATAGAATTGGAAAAGAGGATTTTAAGAAGACAAACAGACAAAGGAACAGATGTAGGAATTACTCTTGATACAGGGTTCCATCTTCATAATGGTGATGTAATAGGTAATGATGAAACAAAAATTCTCATAGAGCAAATTCCAGAAAAAGTAATTTCGATCAAATTAAAAAAAAATAGTCAAAATTTAGCCACATTACTAGGTCACATCATAGGTAATAGACATAGACCAATTGGTTTTGAAGATGGGGCAGTGTTATTCCCAATCCAAGCAGACTCAGAGCTAGAAGTATTTGAGAGATTATTCAAAGAGATCATAGAAGATATTGAATTGGAGATAGAAGAGAAGTTATTCTTACCACATACAAGTGCTGATGTACATGAACATTGACGAAATAAATGAAGAGCTTGCAGTGATGCAACTTTCAGATTCATTTTTTCCAACAGGTCTTTTTGCTACTTCAAATGGATTAGAATTTCTTTTTTCAAAAAATCAAATCAAGGGAGCAGAGGATTTAAGAAATTTAATCAAAATAAACATTGAACAGCAAATTGGACCATCAGATTGTGTTGCGCTTGGGAATACATTAGAAAATGCAGGCAACAAAAATTTTGAAAAAATAATTCAAACTGATGAAATTTCATTTGCCATGAAATCAATCAAAGAAATTAGAAACGCATCAGTCAATTCAGGAATACAGTTAGTGAAATGTGTATCAGAATTTGTAAAAGAAAATGAAATTTTTGATCAATATCAAAAAGCAATCAAAGAAAAAAAGGTACACGGAATATTTCCAGTAGCATTTGCAGTTTGTTGTAGTGCACTAAATATCAGAAAAGAGAAAAGCATGACAATGTTACTGTATGGGTTTACAGTAAGTGTTGTTGGTGCAGCATTAAGATTGGGATTAATTCAACATTTAGAAGGTCAAAAAATTATTCATGACGTAAAACCAATAATCATTGAAACAATTGCAAAAAATTTTGATAAATCAATTTTTGATATGTGGCAATTTGCACCTCAATTGGACATAGTACAAATGTCTCATGAAAAGATGGATTCTAAAATGTTTATAACATAAAAATTAATTTTTATTTTATGAATCATATTCCTCGAATTGGGATTGGAGGTCCAGTAGGCTCTGGTAAAAGTATGTTAATTGAACGACTTGTTCCAATGTTAGCTAAAATAGGGTATAGCATCAGTATAATCTCAAATGATGTCATTTCTAAAGAAGACGCAGATAGAATGAGGACAAATTTAGCCACAAAAAGAGGGTTATTGCCAGAAAATATGGTAATTGGACTTGCTACAGGTGGATGTCCACATACTGCAGTACGTGAAGATCCTTCAATGAATCTCTCAATAATAGAAGAGATGGAAGAAAATCATCCAGAATTGGATTTAATTATAATTGAAAGTGGAGGAGATAACATAACAACAACATTTAGTCCAATTCTTGCAGATTATTTTATGTACATTATTGATGTTGCAGGAGGAGACAAATATCCAAGAAAAGGAGGATTAGGAATTGAGAGTTGTGATCTTTTAGTAATTAACAAAATAGATCTTGCTGAATTGGTTGGAGCCAATTTAGAGAGTATGAAAAAGGACGCAGAAAAGATTAGAAAAGAAAAACCATTTGAATTTATCAATTGTAAAACAGATCAAGGAGTAAAAGATATTGTAGAGCACATCATACATGATGTGTTATTTGATTTACCACCAAAATCAATCCGTTCAGAAAAGGTGCAAATTTGAATAAACTGGATTTTGTTTCAGATGATATTCCTAATGAAGTACAAAAATACAATTCAGAAATAAAACAACTAGAAGTTGGAAAATCAGGCAAAGTAGGAATTTTAGAAATTGAGCTAAAACAAGGCAATAACAAAACAACAATAACAAAACAATTCTCCCAGGTGCCATTACAGATTCAACGTGCAATATACCCTGAAGAATCACTTCCAGGAATGGCGTATTTGTATATCATTTCACCGTCAGGGGGGATTTTACAAGGGGATAGATACAAGATAGATGTAACACTAAAAAATAATGCAACATCTCATATTACCACTCAAGGTGCAACAAGAATCTACAGTATGAACTCAAATTTTGCATCACAAATTACAAACATTACCGTAGATGATAATTGCTATTTAGAATACATTCCAGATCAAATTATCCCATATCAAAATTCAAGATACTATCAAAAAGTAAACTTGAATGTACATGACAACGCAACTATGATTTATTCGGAGGTTTTGGCGCCTGGAAGAATGGCGATGAATGAATATTTTGATTACGATATTTGTTATCTTAGGACATATTGTAAAAATCAAGAAAACCAGTTCAGATGCCTAGAAAATATGAAAATAGAGCCCAAAAATCAGAATTTAACTAGTAGTGGTGTTTTGGGCAAATACAAAATCGTGGGTACAGTGTACATACTAACAAAAAAAGAATGCATCTCAGAACTTGAAAATATGATTAATGATAATTTAGAAAAATTGGAAGAGGTTTCAATCGGTACATCAATTCTACCAAATGAATCAGGGGTTATTGTGAAAATTTTAGGGAATAGTACAGAAGATATTTTTGCAACAATTTACAACACACTTAAAATCACTAGGAAGAAAATCCTAGGAGCCAAATTTAGTAAAATAAGAAAAAATTAAAACAACAAATCCATTAGTCCAACTTGATAAAATATACTTAATCCAATAATAAAACTAACAATCCCAGTAACCATTCTAAATAATTTGTTTAAAGATTTTGTTTTTGAGCTAAAAGCAAAAGGTAATCCAATTAACCCGCCAATAACACTCATTCCAACAATAGAACCAAAACCAAATAACAAAAAGAACATCAAAGATGTTTCCAAGGAATCAAAATACATTACAGTTAGTGCAACAATACTCCCACTTCCAGCCAGGCCATGAATTAATCCAATAACATATGATTTGTGTTCATGAGAATGTTCAGAATTAAAATGATCGTGAGAATCAAAATGAATATGACCATCAGAATGGGTATGAGGATGTTTATGTTTAATTTTAAAAAATTTCTTGTTTCGAAATGTTGTAATACCAAGGAAAATCAACATTGCACCTACAACTAATTCAAATCCAGAAAAGAGTTCATCATGAATTGAGATTGCTAAAAATGAAGTTAGTAATCCAATTGCAACAATAGTTGTAGTGTGTCCTGCACCCCAAAATACACCAATCAAAGAAGATTTGGCAAATGCTGATTTTATAATATTTTTTGTGGAGTATTTCTTAGATTTGATTAATTGTGTGCCTACAGAAGCTATATGATCAGGCTCAAATGCATGGGCAATACCCAAAAGAAGTCCAAGTCCAACCATCAAAGCAGGAGTTAGATTTTCAACACCAGAAATTAATTCTTGAAACAAGTTTTTACCACCACAGATAAAATCAATTATGAAAGTATAAAGAATTTCAAAAAAATAGATTTTGAATATATAGTAGATATCGACTAAAAATCATTAACTAGTATTTTAGAAAAGATAAGAGTATGATTCATATCAAATATTATATTTCTAAAAATAGAGATTTTAATGAAATTCAAGTTGCTAACAAAAAAGAAAATGCTTTTAAAATAATTTATCAAATTATCAATCAAAAAATTATTGAAAAACACCCACTAAGCTTAGAACAATTAATCATTTTTTGTAGTTTTAAAACCATAAAAAAAATTAGAAATAAAACAAACTATCAAGAAATACAAAAATATTCAATTAAGCAATTTCTAAAGAATAAAAGTAATTTGAGCAATTTAAAAAACATCAAAGAAATGACAATAGAAATAATGATAGATAATTTTCCAAAAAATGTAATTAAATTTTCAATATAATAAAATAATCAATCTATGAAAACTACAGGCTTTTTGGTAAGATTTACTACTTGTTGAGAAACGTGACCCATTGAAGAATCAGATTTTCCAATTCCAATTTTGCCCATAATGATCATATCCACATTCAAATTATCTCCAACTTCTACTATTTTTGCAGAAGGATTACCAAGTTTTACAATACGTTGATAATCACTAAGTTGTTTTGGAACAACTATGCTTCTAAGAATTAATCTTCCTTCTTCTTGAATTTGAGAATACAATGCTTCATCAATATTTTCATCATCTTCATCTGTCCACTCAATTACATGTAACAAGTAAATTCGGACTTTGCTCATTCCTTTGAATAAGTAACTTGAATGGTGTAATGCACGCAAAGAACTTGCAGATCCATCTACAGGCACAAGAACACGCATTATAGGCGCATCCTTAGATAAATCATTAGATGAATTATATGAATTTTCTAATCCAATATCGGATTCCACATTTGCCTTGTGAATAATTTCAGCAATACTTTTTCGAGCTTCAATAAATGGTAAAATTATTAGTACCGCACCAGCTGCAGATGCCCAAACTATTGCAAGAGTGATCCAAAGAGAAAAGGACTGTTCATCAAAAACAAAATTTGACAGAATAAATGTTGCAGGCCAAACTATTACAAAGAAGATAGATATTGAAAAACCAACCTTAATACAAAAATTCAGAGAACGTTTCAGGTATTGCTCATCAGTGTCACGTTTTAACATAGAACGTACCTTATCATCAACAACAAGGATTTTTTGGTGCATGATTCCAAAGTCAAAGTTTTCAGGTTTCACCAAACTACCAAAAATAGTAATTAAAAGACCAGTAAGAATAGATGCAATATTTCCATACAGCAAAGGAATTTGATTTCCAGTTGAAGCTAAAGTAAGTTCTCCAAACATTGAATTTGCAGTAAATAACCAAGTTGTAATACCACAAACAAGACCAATGATAGCACCAGAAGTAGCTGCAATTCTATGAGTTTTTTTCCACAATATTGCAAAAGATATTGGAGCAACTGCAGAACCAATCATTATGCCCATCATCAAATACACATACTGTAAGCTGACTCCAGACTGATACAGCAATAATGTCAAAAATCCCATACCAATTCCAAAACCTAGAATAGTCAATCTTGAAACTCTAATCAACTCACGACCAGTTGCAGATGGTTTTAGGTAAGTACGAAATACATCATAAGTTACAAGAGATGAGACACTCACTAATTGTGATGAGCCTGCTGCAGTAACTGCAGTAAACAAAATAGATAAAATTAAGATTGCCCCAAAATCACCCATTAGATTTGCAGCAGCAGTTGGAGCAACTAGTCCCAATCCAATATCACTTTCTGGAAGTGTAACACCAGTGGCAATTGCAGCTAATCCCAAGGTAGTTGCAAGTGTAAATGGAATTGCAAACCATGCTAGTCCACCAATAATGAACCCACCAGTAGCAGCTTTTGGTCGGGCAGCAATTGCTCTTTGCCAATAAGACTGATCAACAAATACTGTACCAAAGTTTCCAACTATATTGATAATACCAAAAATTAGTGCACCAATTGATGCTAAAGTAAGATAGGTTCCAAATGCATTTCCTTCAACAGGTTGTAAAATCGATGCTTGAGTTAATTTTTCATACATACCGGAAATTCCACCAATTTCTGGATTTAAGAAATAGATTGAAGTTACAAAAATTAGAACAGCAATAAAAATAAATGAAGTATTCAGATATTCTGCAAAAAATGTAGCCTTTAATCCACCAAAAATAGTATAGACGATGATACATGCAGGGATTAAAAATGCTGCAAGTGTGATATCGACCCCAGTTAATGAGTTGATTACTGCAGCCCCTCCTAATAGAAGCATAGCAGTAACAATAGTATTAGTCATTAAACCAAAAGCTAAGAAAACTTTGTGAGGATGCTTCCCAAATCTAACATAAAGCATCTCAGGAAAAGTATGAGTCATTGGAGCTTTACGTTTTAGTTCAATTGCAAGAATTGCAAATAATATTACTTGAATAGATGCCCCGGCTGCATACCAAAATGCACCACCCAATCCAAACTCATAGGTAACAGTCGAAGATTGTAAAAGAGTTGCAGCCCAAGTCCAGGCAGAAACAATAGAAGATGCAATTAATCCAGTTTTGATGGTTCTGCCAGCAGTGTAAAACCATTCAGATGTTTTCCTAGTTCCAAGCCATTTTGTTTCAGCTTTTACCATTAGAATAACAGATAATGATAAAATCACACCCACTCCAATCAAAAGCAGATAGCCTATATTTTCAGGCAAAATTGCACTCAAAGTAATAAGAAAACAACTGACTAGTATTAAAATAAAATCATAGAGATAATGTGAATCAAGTACTTAAAGAGATTAAATAGTTCAAATAACATCATATAATATGGTTGACCAAATTGATGAGCTGATAATTTCAGCATTATCTCAAAATGCCAAACAAAGTACATTTGAGATATGGGATTTTTTGAAAAAATTCAAAATTAATTTGACTGAAGACGAAATTGAATCAAGAATTTCAAAATTAGAGTCAGATAAAGTAATCAAAGGATATACAATTTCAATAGATGCAAAAAAAATGCCTCACAAAGTTATACGAGTAGATCTTGTGACATTTAGAACATCACAATCTTTACCTAAACGAATGGATGGTTTGAAGAAATATCTCAGTGATGCACCATTTGTATTGTTTTCTGGGAAAACAAGAGGAGGGTATGATTGGATTACAATTAAATCATTTTTGTCAAATGATATGGCAGATGAAGAAAATGATATTTATAGAAATTTGTTTGGAGATATTATTCAAACATATGAAGTATATGACTTTGTGCCACAAACAGATGCATCACTATATGCATTAACATATACAGAAAAAGAATACAAACAATTTCTCAAAGAATGGGCTCCACCATTTATTGGGAATTAATATTTTTAGAAACAATTTTTTTGAAATGTATTGTTTCATCAATCAAAGAATGAATTTTTAATCTAAGATTCATTAGAAATTTTATAGATTCCAGTTTTTGTTTACGATTTTTTATTTTATGAGCATCTTCAATTAAATCATCAATTCTAGAAAGAGTGATTTTCAAAGTAAGATTACCCTTTTTTACCAAATGTAATGACTTTGATGCGGAATTATCTTTTTTAATAATTGGTTCTAATTCAGACTTCATCTTGGTTTTTAAAACTCTAATTTGTTTTACAGTCAATTTATTGTCAATTATTTCATTGGCAAGTTCATCTTGATTTGAGTTATCAACATGAGTAACTTCTAAGGCTTGACTAATACTTAGATTATTTTGAAGTAGTTTTTCTTTTACAGTATCAGGGAGTTTTAATAAATTCATTCTATGAGAAACATATTCCTCACTCTTACCAATTTTTTTGCCAAGATCACCCACACCTCCCCAACCAAATTCATTAACATATTTTTGATATGCTTCGGCTTCCTCAATAGGATCCATAGATTTTCTTTGAATATTTTCTGTTAACTGAATTTCAAATGCCTGTTTATCAGAAAGGTCTCGGATTTTACATGGAATGAATCTCCAACGAAGAGACTTACATGCTGCAAATCTACGATGACCCGCAACTAGTTCAAATCCATGATCTAGGGGTCTAATTACAATTGGTTGTAACAAACCATGTTCAGAAATACTTGTTTTGAGACTAGTTAATTCAGGGGATTTTGATGATAAAGTTTGCCTTACAGCTAACTGAGATGGTGTTATCATACGTAATTCAATTGGTTCAATTATAGAGTTATCAACTTGTTCCAACCAACGTCCCCTATGGCAATAAACAATCATAGTATTTAGCAATTTTATAAGAAAATTTCCGAGAAATTGTTTCTAATTTTAAAAGGATTCCATCACTAAAAAGTTAATCAACTAAATGAATCTGATGTATTACAATGAGTGCAGGGGGCAATCTAATATTTTTTGGGGTGGTAATTCTCATTTTGGATGTTTTGATATTTTCAGGGATGTTCCCTTCAAAGTCATTAAATGATCCCTCTCTTCATGAACCATTTTTACTTCTTCCAGTTATTGGAATTGTTTCATTTATTGAATTACTTTCATTATTTTTAACAGGTTTAGGATTGATAATATTCTTTGGCGGTATTGTAACACTTAGAAGAAAGAAATAATCATTTTATTTTGGCTTAGTTTTATCTTTATCATCTTCTTTGTCTTTTGATCTGCCAAAAAATTTTTTCAATTTACTGAGAACTTGATAATCTATTTTTATCATTCCACATTTTGGGCAAAATTCAGAATCTTTCATTTCTGCGCCACAGTAAGAACAACTCATTCTAGAAAAATATGTTACTCGACTTAGATAAGACTGTCTATAAAACAAGAATACTTATCTAATTCAATTTTATTTTTCTAATATTGAATAAAGAAGAAAATGAGTGGATAGAAAAAATACAGGAAGAAATTAAATTATTTGTAACAGAATTCAAACCCATATCGGATGACAATATTGCAGAAGTATTAGACGGAAGATTACATTTTGCAGTAAAAGACAGACTTGAATATATGACCCGAGGTGCAGAGATAACTGTCGGGGAATCTGCAAAAATACTTTTGAAAGATATAACCGACTATATCGAATTTAATTGGCAAAAAAAAGATACAAGTAATTTTCATCAAATATCTGAAATTCTAAATAAAGAAGAAGGATTAAAGAGAGAGGGAAATTCGGACATATCAGATTTAGAGGCGGAAATTAAATTATTTGTAACAGAATTCAAACCCATATCGGATGACAATATTGCAGAAATCTTAGACGGAAGATTACATTTTGCAGTAAAAGACAGACTTGAATATATGGCTAGAACTGCAGACATGACTATTGGGGAATCTGCAAAAATACTTTTGAAAGATGTGAAGGATTATGTCGAATCTAATTGGTCAACAGAAGAATTCAGTAAATATGTATAAAAAAATACTATCCGTATTCTAATCTCTTTTGAGATTTGTGTATTTTTAAAAAGGGATTTTTTTGTTAGTATATAACATAACGGCAAAGTGAGTTTTTTAGTGTGATATCTACTAGATTATCATGGTTAATTCAGATCAATCTGATAAATATGAAACAATATCAATTGAATCAAAAATTAGAGAAGGAGTTTTTCACAAAGTCGTTAAAGATTTGAAAAGTGGAAAAGCAGTTTCTTGTTCTTGTAAATGTTGGAGTAAAGGAAACAAGCCATGTTATGGCATGAGAACTATTGGTTACGAAAGTTGAGGCGATTATACCCAGAGTTTCAATTAACTTCTTGTTCTCTTTTTAATAGTTGCAATTTTCTTTGATGACCTAGATTCTTTTGTTTTAGAAGTTGATTTAGAAACCTTACCTTCAGTTTTCATACTTTTTCCACTACGTCTAGCAGAACGGGATTGTTCGGCTCTTATTTTTTGCTCGTCTTTTGCCTTTTCTTTTTCTTTATCAGTTAATTTTGCTCGAACCATACATCATTCTAGTATACCATTTAGTTAAGCATGATCATACAAGATTTACACTCAGTAGACAATCTTATCTAATTCTTAGTTATTTGTGAATGTATTATGGCTTTTACTAGATGTGGCAAATGCGGAGAATCGAGGTTTGATAAAAAAGCTAATCGTTGTGGAAATTGTGGCCATCAAATTACAAAGGTTGCTAAGTCATTTGAATGAGATTAAACCAAATAAGCGGGAATCACAAATAGGGAAAATTCTAACTGATGCTGAAATAAGATTCAAGTTTCACCGTGATGTAGACTACCAAACTCTTCAAGAAAAACATAGAAAAAAAGAAGTGGATATTTTCATCAGACCTAAGAAAATCATTGAACATAATGGAACATACAACCATGCAGATCCTCGAAAATTCAAGCCTGGTGATTTAATTCGAGAGCATGGAAAAATGGTCAAAGCCAGTGACATATGGAAAAGAGAGAAAATAATTTTCAAACAAATTAAAAAACAAGGGTACAAAATTTTGGTAGTTTGGGAAGAGGATTTACTAAATAATACTGAAGAAACTACAAAAAAGATTCTAAAATTTGCTAGATCAACATGATGCGGCTCAATTCAGATACAAATATCTAATTTTAAAAAAAGAGGTTTTCATTGTTAATATCCAACATTACGGCAATTGTGTTTTTTTAGAATTACTTTCTAAAAATGTAAAGAACAAATCTCCATCAAATTCTACATAATCATCAATGACTGTGGTTTCAAAATTAGTAAGATAATGATCATACACAGTTTCCTGTTCATGCTTTAGGGGAGTAGGACAAAAGCACATTTCAGCCCATTGAATTGTATTTGGTGCAGTTATTTTTGCACGCTTCATAGAATCTACAATTTCATTCCCATCTGGTTTTTGGTCCTGAATTGTACCATCAATTAGTTTCTGATAAAACTCGTCAAGATTTTCTTCAATGTATTTTGCTTTTACTGAATAAAACACCATATTAGAAACTCTGGAATCGGATTTAGATAAACATGATCACTAACTGTTTGAGATGATCTAGTTTTTTAGTTAATGAGCCGATTAAATTTTTAATTTGTTGTACAGTTCTTCAATTTCATCTTTAGATAATGTTAATGAAGAATCAAACATTGAATGAATTGCACCTGCAGAATCATTTTTACTTCTTGGAACTAAATGAACATGAACATGTGGTACTTCTTGTCCAGCATCTTCCCCATTATGGATAGCAATTAAAGTTGCACCTGAAATTGAATCTACTTTAGAAGTCATTTGATTAACAAGTGAAAAAAGATCAGTGTTTTCTTCATGAGTCAAATCCTGAATTTTTTGATGATGATTTTTTGGAATTACTAGCACATGTCCCTTTGCCAGAGGAAAAGCATCAAGAAAAGCGATGGAGTAAGAGGTATGGGAAAGAATTTTT
Source organism: Nitrososphaerota archaeon (assembly GCA_002730325.1). Taxonomy (GTDB): domain Archaea; phylum Thermoproteota; class Nitrososphaeria; order Nitrososphaerales; family Nitrosopumilaceae; genus Nitrosopumilus. The sequence goes on along the minus strand of PBZV01000028.1, from coordinate 33,478 downwards.
GCAGGAATTTCACCTGAAACAATCTTACAAAAAATACAATCCATATTATTTTAGATAGTTTTCAAAATATTAAATCATCTATTATGGTGAAACAATAGTTGCCCACGCAAGACCGTCACCAAATTTTATAGTAGCAGTATCTCCTGCTTGAAGATTACAATCATCAATAGTTTTTGGAATATTATCAACGGTTTCAACATAACATGTTCCATCATCATTACTCAAAATTACAACATCTTCAAACAAATCTTCACGTATCAAATGCCAAAAAGGGAAAACCATTATAGATAAAACCAGACCTGCAATTACAAATGCACCAGTAAAAACTAATCCAGTTTTTTGACTGGAAGTAATCTCCAATTTACCAAGTTCCACCATCACCCGAATTAGGATCTAGTTTCTTTTCAGGTATATTGCCATGTGCCTTTTTCATATGTCGTTTCAATCGTTCAGGATCATGTAATTCAGTTCCACATGTATCACATTTTGTTTGATTTTCATTGCCTTTGTTACGTTTGAACAGACCCATCACATTATAAAATTGTGAAATACATTATAAAGGATACCAAATTTTTGATTAACTGTGACAGTAAAGAATATCACAATTTTAGGATCAGGAGTCATGGGCCATGGTATTGCTCAAGTTTCAGCTACAGCAGGATATAATGTAGTTCTACGAGATATCAAACAAGAATTTTTAGATAAAGCCATGGAGAAAATAAAATGGAGTTTAGATAAACTAGTTTCTAAAGAAAAAATATCCAAACAAGAAGGGGATGCAATATTTTCAAGAATCACACCAATAGTAGATTTGAGTGAAGCTGTAAAAAATGCAGAGATGATAATTGAAGTGGTTCCAGAAATAATGGATTTAAAGAAAAAAGTATATGCAGAATTAGACAGTGTAGCAGCACCAGAAGTAATCTTTGCATCAAATACAAGTACTCTGCCAATTACTGAAATTGCAAACACAACATCTCGTCCAGATAAATTCATTGGAATTCATTTTTTCAATCCACCACAATTAATGAAACTAGTTGAAGTAATTCCAGGCGAAAAGACATCACAACAAGTAACTGATTTGACTTTAGATTATGTAAAATCAGTAAACAAACAGGCAGTAGTGTGTAGAAAAGACGTACCAGGATTCATCATTAACAGATTATTCATTCCATTAGTTCATGAAGCATGTTACCTCAAAGACAGAGAAAATCTATCTCTAGAAGAGATTGATTCTGCATTCAAATTGAATTTAGGATTCCCAATGGGAATTTTTGAACTAGCAGACTTTACAGGAATGGATGTAATTCATAAAGCAACTCAAGAGATGCATCTTAGAGATAAAAAAGTAATCAACCCACATCCACTAATTGAAAAAATGTTTGATGAGAAAAAGTTGGGACAAAAATCAGGTGAAGGGTTTTACAAATACTCTGATGACAAATATGAAAGAGTTGAACTGTCAGAAGAATTAGCAACTAAATGTAATCCAATTCAACTAGTTGCAAATATTCTAAACAATGCAGCATGGTTAATTTCTAATGGTGCAAGTGATATTGATGAAATTGAAAAAGCATCTCAATTAGGTCTAGGATTACGAAAACCGTTATTTGAAACAGCCAAAGAAATTGGAATTAAAAATATTGTAGATGAATTAAACAACTTGGCAAAACAACACGGTGAATTTTACACACCAGATTCATTGTTAGTATCTATGCAGTAATTAATTCTAAAATTTTTGTTACAGCTTCTTTAGGAGTTTCTACACCAATTATTTTTACATTTTCTCGATGATCTAAAAATCCATCAATATATGGGGAAATAGAACTAGGCAAATTCCGAATTGCCACCATTGGTTTTTTGGACATGTATGCTGCACAAACTTCAGACAAAGTACCAGAACCACCACCCACAATTATTACACCGTCAGCAGATAATGCATTAAGAAAATCACGAGTTAGCCCCATTCCAGTTGGAATTACAACATCACAATATTCATTGGCGTGTGTTGCATCATCTTGAGGAATAATTCCCACAGACAACCCATTCTCATCATGAGCACCATGCGATGCAGCATTCATTACACCACCTAAACCGCCAGTGATTAAAACAGAGCCAGATTTTGCAATTTCTGCACCAATGGCATAGGCAATTTTTTCATGTTCGGGAGTACAGCCATTTGTATTATTTCCAATAACTAAAATTTGTCGCTTCTTTGTCATAACTAAAATAAAAAAAATGGTTTGAAATGTCTTTGCTAAGAGAAAAAGATATTAGGAAATTACTAAGAGATTACCCATGGAAAACCGTTCAATGCCAGTATGTTTTACTGAAAAACAATACAAAATGATCGAAGAATTTGCCAAGAGAAATGGCATGCTAAATGCAAGTCAAGCTCTTGAAAAAATCTTAAACTAATAACTAATTTTGTTATTTTTATTTTGTTTACATTTATAGAATATACCGTATGACATGTTGTTAATGGGGTTATTTAGTAAAAAACCAACAAATTGTACAATATGCGATAAAGAACTCACCCACAGACATAAACCAAAAAAAGAGTGGAATCTAAAAGGCTCACTTTGTGGAGATTGTCATTTTGAGAAATCTAAAGAATACTATGAAGGAAAAGTAAGACAACCTTGTGCAGAGTGTAAAAATACTCAAAAAATTACTGATTTGTGGGAACCCAGATGGCAATGGGATATGGATGGATTATTGTGCAAAAATTGTTTTGATAAAAAAGAAGAAAATTTTGGTAAAAAGAAGAATTTCTGTGCTTTGTGTGGAGGTAAAATGGGACTAATTAGATACAATCCAAAAGGAACATGGAAAATTGAAGGTCAGCTTTGTAGGAAATGCTGGGATGATAAAAAAGCAGAGTTTGGATAAAGTGGATTTTTTTAAAAAAATCAAATGTGATAAATGTGATAAAAAATTTTCAAAGCAAGAAGAATTAATGAATCATAAAGAGATTATTCATGGAAAGGATTTGCAATATGATTGCAAAGAATGTAAAAAATATTTCTCAAATATGGAAGAGATGAGAACACATCTACAAAAAGAACATAGTTACAAAAAAGGCAGATAATTAAATTGCTTTAACTGTTTTAACTACTGGAGGTCTAGATTTGGTAAATACTCTAAATCCACAGATACATTTGATTTCAGGTAAACGGGATAGTTCAGTATTTGAAACAACAGTTCCACATCTTAGACAAGCATAATTTACATCAAAGGCCTCTACAGGAGTTTCTTCTATTTCGTCAAAATTTTCTTCAACCATGTTAATCATCAAAATTTCTATAATTTAAGGATACCAAATTATGTCAAAGACAATTCGATGTATACATCATCAGGGATTTTAAGTCTCATTAGTTGTCTTATTGCTTTATCGTCAGCGTTGATATTAATAATTCGTCTATGCATTTTCATTTCCCATTTTTCATAAGTTTCAGTACCACTGCCACAAGGNGATTTTCTTGTTGCAACATGTAATCGTTTTACAGGAAGAGGNGTTGGACCTTTTACTTTAACACCAGTTTTCTTACCAATTCCCATGATTTCACCACANACACCATCCAATTTTGGAAGGCTAACAGAAGTGAGTTTAACACGGGCGGTTTGTGTCATTAAACTCGCCTAAGGTTTGTACTCTTCAGTAATTTCCTTAACAATTCCTGCTGCGATAGTTGCACCCATATCTCTNAGGGCAAATCTACCCATCTCAGGGAATTCTTTGAAGGTTTCAATACAAGTTGGNCTNACCGGTCTAATCTTGACAATTGCAGAATCTCCAACTTTTAGGAATTTTGGATTTTCTTCTTCAACTGCACCTGTTGCTGGGTTNATCTTTTGGAGGAACTCAGTTACAGTTGCTGCAACTTGTGTAGTGTGTGCGTGCATTACTGGAGTNTATCCAGGAGCAATTGCAGTTGGATGGTGAATTACNATNATTTGTGCTTTGAATTNTTTTGCAACATTTGGTGGTGCATCAGGAGTTCCAAGTACATCNCCTCTTTTGATGTCTTTCTTTTCAACACCTCTGAGNTTAAAACCAATGTTATCGCCTGCTTCAGCAGATGGCATTTCTGTATGGTGAGTTTCAATAGATTTGATTTCACCAGGAGCGCCNGAAGGCATGACAACAATTTTGTCACCTGCTTTCATGGTTCCAGTCTCAACTCTACCTACAGGTACAGTACCAACACCGGTAATTGTGTAAACNTCTTGAATTGGAACACGTAGTGGTTTTCCTANTGGTTTNTCTGCTANTGTAAAGTCATCAAATGCTTCAAGTAGAGTTTTNCCAGAATACCATGNCATGTTCTCAGNTTTCTTAACTAAATTNTCTCCTTTCCATCCAGAAACTGGAATGAATGGGACANTNTCNANTTTGTAACCAACAGAGCGAACTAATTTTTCGCCTTTCTCTTTGGCNGCNTTGAATGCATCTTCTTTGTATTCAACAGCGTCCATTTTGTTGATTGCAACAATAATTTGGCCTACACCGAGTGTCTTTAACAAGAATGCNTGTTCTCTTGCTTGTCCACCTGCAGCAATTGCAGTATCGGTTTCACCTTCTTTTGCTGAAAGTACTAAGATAGCGGCATCTGCTTCAGAAGCGCCAGTAATCATGTTTTTAATAAAGTCCCTGTGACCAGGAGCNTCAATCAAAGTAAAGAAGTATTTNNNTGANTCAAACTTTTGGAAAGCAAGATCAATTGTAATTCCTCTTTCTCTTTCGTCTTTAATATTATCCATTACCCACGCATACTTGAAAGTATCACCTTTTCCGGTCTTCTCGGATTCGGCTCCGTGTGCTGCAATAGTTCGTTCATCTACAACTCCTAGATCCATTAAGAAATGACCCATNGTTGTTGATTTTCCATTATCAATATGACCTGTAACAATCATGTTTAGGTGGGGTTTANNTGCCATATGAGACCAGCCATCAAAGGGATTTATTACTGTTATGAATTTTTGAAAAAAAAAGCACNTTTCTTGAATTTTTTTTAGATCAAATATTTTTCTAAAAGCACATAAATCACAGAGAGAAAAACATCNTCTATGAAGATCACAGTTTCAGTNATCAAAGCAGATGTTGGCGGAGTTGGNGGACATACAAAACCAAGTGATGCATTAATTCAAGCAATTAGAGACACAGTAAAAGAATCAGCAGATCTGTTAATTGATTANTACATNGGATATTGTGGTGATGATACNCACATTGTAATGTCTCANACTCACGGAGTAGACAATGAAAAAATTCACAAAATGGCATGGGATGCATTCATGGCAGGAACCAAAGTTGCAAAAGAAGAAGGACTGTATGGTGCAGGTCAAGATTTGTTAAAAGATTCATTTTCAGGAAATGTNAAAGGAATGGGTCCAGGTGTTGCAGAAATGGAATTTGAAGAAAGAGCNAATGAAGCATTTACAGTATTTGCAGCAGATAAAACAGAACCAGGNGCATTCAACTATCCAATTTACAGAATGTTTGTAGATTCACTAAGTAACACAGGATTAATTGTAAACNAAAATCTNGCAGGNGGAGTAATAATGAACATCATGGATGTTGAAGAAGGNAAAGTTGCAGCANTAGAATTATGGCAAGATAAACCAACAATTGAAGCTGCANTAATGTATCCAGGCAGATATGTTGTAGATACAGTTACCACAAAAGATGGAGAACCAATTCTTGCAGCATCAACTGATAGATTACACAATATTGCAGGAACATATGTTGGAAAAGATGATCCAATTTGTTTAGTTAGAACACAAAAAATGTTCCCAGCAACTGAAGAAGTTGGAAGTGTTTTTAATAATCCACATTATGTTGCAGGAAATACAAGNGGAAGTCACAATATGCCTTTAATGCCTGTAAAATTAAATTCTGCAGCTACAATCAATTTCTGNATTCCAATAGTTGAAGCACTAGTATTTAGTATGCATAATGGAAAATTNACAGGTCCATTTGATGGATTCTCTACACCAGATTGGGATTACATCAGAGAAATTGCAACAAAGAANGCAATTGCAATTAGAAGTCAAGGCTTTATCCATCCAGCAACTCTAGTTCCATCAGAATTAGAATATGCAGAAGGATACAAAGCAAGAATGAGTGTTCTTGAAAGCAAGATGAANCCNATAGANGGNAANNACTCTAGTGGNNNAAAGAAAGAAAATTACGAAGATCCNGATTAATATTTTCCANAATCAGCAGNNTATAGGAAATAGTTAAATCAAAAATACACTTAATCAGATCACACAATGAATGTGTTTCAAATNCTCTTTGATNGGAAAACATACATCATTACAGCATTAGCTGTGATCTCATTTTCAAATTTTATGGTAGTTCTNTTTGGACAAACCATTCCAGGANTAGTATTATCATTTTTTAAAATAGCAGGNGAATANGTGNTTTTAGGAACAGTNTTTGTATTTGCACTAACATGGCTTCTAAGAGCTAAACCACATAATCGTCCAAAACAATATTCAATAATTGCATTTGATGTATACGGTAAAATGAATTCAATTGATGGAATAAGAACTGAATTCAAAACACATGATGTTGCATGGAGTTACATGAAACAATACAAAAAAACATATCCATTGTTTAATTTTGCAATGGTATCACAACTTCCTAAATCAGACAAGCCAACAATCTTCAAATATATTTAAAATAAATTATAAATTCAGACTTTTATTCAGGATTAGACAAAGGATTAGAATGGAGTTTGCAATTTTATCTGATTCATTTAACAAAATGGAAACAACTAGAAAGAGATTAGAATTAACACAGTTTCTTGTAGAGTTGTTTCAAAATACACCTAACGAAGTTATTTCAAAAATTGTGTATTTACTTCAAGGAAAATTAAGACCAGATTTTGAAGGAATTGAGTTAGGAGTTGCAGAAAAACTTGCAATAAGAGCAATTTCAAAATCGTCAGGAATACCAATTAAAAAAATTGAAGAAGAGTATAGAATAGAAGGAGATTTGGGACACGCAGCATCAATAGTTTTAAAACAAAAAACACAAACAACATTTCTAGTAGAAGACATTACTGTAGAAAGAGTCTATGAAACTTTGTTTAAAATTGCAAGATTAGAAGGTGCACGTTCTCAAGACATGAAAATGAAATACATTTCAAGTCTTCTAAATGATGCCAGTCCATTAGAAGCAAAATTCATTTTAAAGATTTTGCTAGGAACTCTAAGACTAGGAGTTGCTGAAAATACAGTAATGGATGCATTAGCAATAACATTTTCAGAAAATAAAGAAAATAGAAAAATTTTACAACATGCATACAATGTATCTAGTGATTTAGGAAAAGTTGCTGAAACAATTTCTAGAAAAGGGCTCAAAGGAATTGAAGAATTTGAAATCACTTTATTCAATCCAATTAGACCAATGTTAGCAGACAGGGTAAAGAGTGAAGAAGAAGCTATAGAGAAATTTGGAGATGAATTTGCAGCAGAATACAAATTAGATGGGGAACGAGTTCAATTACATATTGAAGGAGACAAAGTAATTTTATTTTCTAGAAGTCTTGAAAATATTTCAAGTTACTATCCAGATATCATTGAGAAAATTCCCAAAACAATTCGGGCAGACAATATAATTTTAGAAGCAGAAGCAGTAGCAATTAATGAAAATACAGGGGAATTTTTACCATTTCAAGAATTAATGCATAGACGAAGGAAATACAAAATAGAAAAAGCAGTTACACAATATCCTATCACAGTAAATTTATTTGATGTTTTGTATTGTAATGGGAAAAGCTGTTTAGATATGGATTATAAAGATAGAAGATCAAAGTTAGAAAAAATTGTCATAGAAGATAATTTTGTAAAATACATTCCAATGGCCATAGTCAAAAATGTAAATGAAGTAGAAGATGTTATGGAAAATAGTATCAATGCAGGTAGTGAAGGACTGATGCTAAAAATGCTGGATAAACCATATCAAGCAGGTTCAAGAGGAAGCCATTGGCTAAAACTAAAACGAGAATACCAAAATGAATTAGGAGATAGTTTAGATCTTGTAGTTATTGGAGGGTATTTTGGAAAAGGTAGACGAACAGGCAACTATGGGACATTATTACTTGCAACATATGATGAAGATGAAGATAAATTTACAAGCATTTGTAAAGTTGGAACAGGGTTTACAGATGAAAGTTTAGATCAATTATACCAAATTTTAAATCCAAAAGTTACAATCAAAAAAAATCCCCGAATTGACAGTGAAATGGAGGCTGATGTGTGGTTTGACCCAGAATTAGTCATCGAAGTAGTAGCATCAGAAATTACACTTAGCCCAATTCATAAAGCAGCAAAAGACAAAATTAGAAAAGACGCAGGTCTTGCTTTAAGATTTCCAAAGTTCACAGGGAAGATCAGAATTGAAAAAATAGTGGAAGATGCATCAACTAACGAAGAAGTAATCACATTATTCAAAGGGCAAAAAAAGGTTGCACATGATAAGAGTTTGATATGATCATGCTCAAAAAACAACAAAAACCATAGAGGATTTAAATTACCTGAGATGATTGACATTTTGTTATGTATAGCGGAGAGCTTGAAGTTCAAGCAAAAAGAAAGGCTATCGCAGTTTTACAAGATGAAATCAATAGAATCCTAAATGCGTCTAGAGAACTTGCAACACTACCTGATCTCATGATGAAAAAAGAGAAAACAGGAATCAAGAATGCTTTAGAACAAATTTCAACAATAGAAGAAGAAGTTGAAAATCTAAGANGAAAAATTACACGAGAAGTGGCAGATGTAGGAGGATTAATCATGAATAGAGAAAANCTCCTCAACACAGCATACACAATGGATGAAATAGCAGGATANATCACAGGCATTTCATTCAAACTCTCAAACGTNAAACCAGCAACTCTAAAAAGTGCAAANCTTGACAAGGANATCACAGAATTGATTCGATTAGTTGTAGACGAAGTTTACAAACTAAACGANATTATTAGAAGTCTTAATACAAACACTGCAAATGCAATTGAATTAGCCCAAGAAACACAGACAATTGAAAGNGAAATTGATATCAAATACAGAGAAGCAACAATAAAACTTCTATCAGAAGTGACAAACACAAAAGAATTGATGTTAATTAAAGACGTAATTGAAGGAATAGAAGAAATGGCAGACAAATGTCAAAGAGTTTCAGATTCTTTCATATTACTAGCACTGAGCCTATAATCAAAAAAAATTCAATTCAAATTTTTACTTTATTTTAAATATCAAAATAAGATNGTTAGAGAATTCATATACGTTTAATGTTTAAGAAAAATCATGAAAAGTGAATTAATTGAAAATAGATTAATTGTTTGGAGTATTAAAGATTCACAAAAACTTTTCAGTCAAGGATATTATGGAAAACCAATAGGAATTCCAAANCCAAAAATTGAAGAAATTGATGTNCCATTAGTTTTAGATTTGATTGAAGGATTGTATCTTTTAGAAAATAAAAAAATNAGNATTACAAAAGAAAAACACAAANTAACAATAGAACAGATGATNGAAATTTGTAAAAAAGAAGTTCATGAATTTGATAAAAAATATTTAGTTTACAAAAATTTTAGAGACAAAGGNTACATAATTAATCCAGGGATAAAATTTGGTTGTGATTTNGCAGTTTATGAAAAGGGACCAGGTATTGATCATGCACCATTTTTGATTCAAGTGTATAANAGAAGTGAATCAATTACTGCAACAGGGATAGTACTTGCAGGAAGATTNGCAACCACNGTAAGAAAACAATTCATTTTAGCAATCCCAAAAGGAAAAGANCACGTTGATTTTCTNGCTTTNGATTGGTGGAAAGCTTAGATAGATTTTATGTGNCCAGCNATTTTATNATATATTTCAAAAAGTTCTTTTGAAATTCCAAAAGCAATATGATTATCCCATTTACCTCTTATTCGTACTGCACCATCAGTTGGCTCCACATAGATTGTGGCATNTTTAATAGATTGTTTTGCAATTATCTCGTTTAATTCAACATCTTCATTTAGTTTAATTNCTAATTTTCCAGAACCATTCCANTCAACTTTTTCAATAGATTTTGTNCCAAAGTGCCCCTNAGTAGTAAGATTAGTTTTNGCAACGAAATTTNTAACATCCCAAAGAAAAGGATCAACNCTAACTATGAAATGTGCTTGAAATCTATCTTGTGCGCCCCAAGGCAGTGGATTTGGATCTTGCATGATTATCCCTTTTGAATAATTTGAATTACGTCAATATTAGAATTTTTAACAATAAGACTACCACGATTAGTTACCATTCTAGGAGTTTGAGCAAAATATCGGCTGTAATAATCACCTTTTTCNACATCATCAGTTCCAANTTCATTAGATTCAGAAGAAACTCCAATTTCATTTAACATAGAACTNAATTTTTCAGGCCATGTTTGATAAACAAATGTATCAGNTTCNGTATCATGCATTATAATTCATCAATAAAACCCACAAATAAAGATATCAAGAAAAACATCATTTAGATCAATCGAATTAAATATTACACAAGATGGGATTATTTTGTAATGTTNAAATTCCAAGGTAAAATTGCTCTAATTACAGGTAGTGGAACAGGAATTGGAAAAGCCATTGCNAAAAAGTTTGTAGAGAATGGAGCAGGAGTANTAATTCTTGGAAGAAGAAGAGAGCCATTAGAAGAAACATCAAAAATGCTAGAAGAGATCATNGCTCAAAACAACANNGGTGCAACAGTTGAGATTTTTTCAGGANTAGATGTAAGTGANGAAACAGCAATGACNGGAATGTTTGATTCTCTAAAAAATGANAATGTCAATGTAGANTATATTATTAACAATGCAGGAGTTTCAGGACCNGTCACATGTTTTGCAAATGCACCTCTTGANGAATTCAAAAGTACAATTGGAATTCANCTAACAGGTACNTTTTGGGGTTCAGTTCAGGCACTAAAAGTAATGAAAGANGGTGGAAAAATAATTACGATTTCAACATTCTTTACTGAAGAAAGACCATTAGANCAAAGACCATATAGATTTAGAAGTCCATATACTGCTTCACAAGGTGCAAAAAATAGACTTGCNGAGGCAATGTCATGGGAATTAACAGATAAAGGAATNATTTCAATTGCAACAAATCCNGGNCCAGTACATTCTGATAGAATTTACAAAACNGTTTATCCAAAAGCAGCATCAGAATTTATGCGAGTTAGTGGATTTGAAGATTTAGTTCCAACAGAAGTTAATGANGCAAGNAAAGAATTACTTCCATTATTAGGTGAAGATGANAATATAATTACAGAAGGGATTGCAAAAGNAGCTGNAAAGTTAGCAAATGGAAAAGATGTTGCAAAACTAACTGAGACATTTACTAATCTATTAAACAAAATCCAAACAATTGCAGAAAAAGTTCAAAATAATACTTCACATATGATTGCAAATCAAGAATTTCTAGAACAGGTGCAAGTTGCAGAATCTGTACTCAATTTNTGTGATGATAAAATTGCAAAAATTCTAAATGGAAAAGTAATTCCAGGAGACAGAGTATTTTATCCAGTTAAACCACATATAGGAACTTCAACCCCAGGAGTACACCAACCAGACTTTACCGGTAAAGCAGTAGTGTTTACAATTGATGCAACNGATAAAACAGATGCTGAAAGAGTTGAATTTTTAGCACAACATATTGAAAAGAANGGNGGNAAAGTAGCATGTTTCATTTCACAGTCAACACCAACAGATCTCCAAGAATACATCAGTGGAAAATTCCATTCCCACGTTGTAGATATCAAAAATCCTGAAGAAGTACAAAAATGGTTAAACACAGCTAAAACACACATTGGAGAAATTCTAGGAGTCATTCACATTACAGGAAAACTACCAGAAATTTCTAAATTAACTGAATTATCCAGAGCAGAATGGGATGAATTAACTGAAAAATTCATTTCAACTCCTGCAACCGTGGCTCAAAGAGCATTAGAACAATTTGTTCCAGGCGGAAGTAATGACCCTCGATTATACAAGGATGCAAAAGGTGCAATTATGATTATAGGTCCAGATTTACCAATTGGCAGAAAAGTTACAGGAACTCAAAGAGCACAAGTGGAAGTGTTCAGAGGTGCATTAAGACCATTTACAACCACCGTAAATCAGGAATTAAGTGACGTGTTGAAATCAAAAATCAGAATGTTTACAATATTTTCAGGTACAGTTTCAGGATCAGAACCAGATAATCAAAAAATTGCAGACGCATTTAATTTCCTCGTATCAGATAATTCTAATTCATCATCTGAAGTTACGTTTTGTGTTGATGAATCAAGATAAGAATTGAAAAAGTTTTCAGAATTTAGAGTTGGGGATACATTTTTTTCCACATGCAGTATTTCAGATAAAGAATTAGAAGAGTACTTGACTTTTTCAAGAATAAGAAATGCATTCTTAGAAGAAAAACAGAAAGAAAAACAAAAACTAGTTTCAGGAAGGGCAATTTTATCAAGAATGGAAGGAGAATTTACAAGATTAAGTCAGATTTATGGAAATGATATAATTTTTCTTGGAACTGACGGTGATGAGGAATGGGAGAATAGAAACACACGATTTCTTAAACCACTTTATACAGATCAAGTGTTAAAATTGAAATTTACAGTTTCAGAAAAAAAAGATATTGATGAAGAATTTGGGAAAGTCATGATAGATTTTGAAGGAACTGATCAAGATGATGAAAAAATAATCATATCAAAGAAGAATATTTACAGAATTAAAAAAGAACCGCCCCGTTGATTTATTAAACATATATTTAATTTTTAATTCAATTGTTTTAGAATCATTTTTCAGATAATTTGGAAATAATACTACTCAATGACATATTTGTTAAAAAAAAATTTAATTAATAAACATATATTCAATTTTTTCATCCAATAATTAATGTATGATGAAAGTCAATAATTGTAATGTCTGAAGAATGTAAAGATTGTGGACACGAAGTGGAAAAGCATAATGTGCTAAAAGAACCATATGGACGTCTATGTATCAGTTGTGTGGATGGGGGAAATATGGATCCATGTAGACAATATACAGGATGATTGCCAAAATCAAACACAGGCTATTTTAGCAAAATAGCCATTTTTGTATCTAGAAATTTATAAAAAAATAAAACAAATACAGAGGAGCCGACGTGTCTCCTCCGCTATCAGATCAAAAGATCCAATGAACAATTTTCATTACAAAATATCTATAAAAGGATGAAAAATAATTTGTGGCTAAAAACTAAAAAATCCAGAATTTCCAGAAAGTGAATCAATAAATAATTTTCCAGCAGCAATTAAAATTACAACTGAAATTAAAATTTGTAAATATCTTTCTTTTATCTCTAAAGATAATCGTGCTCCAACTAATCCACCAAAAAATGAACCAATTGCCAATAAGCCAGCTTGAAGAAAATCAGGATGTCCCAAAATACTATGAACAATAACCCCAGACAATGATGCAAATAATAAAATTAATTGGGAAGTTGGAGCAGCTCTTTTCATAGCCATTCCCATTCCTACAACCATCAAAGGAACAAAAATTATTCCACCACCAATTCCGAAAAAGGAAGAAACAATTCCCGCAAAAAAACTTGCACCTATTGCAAAAACCATCATTTGTTTAGATAATGTTTTTTCTTTTGTCTCTAATTTTTTTCTAAGAAAAATATAAGCTGCTGAAAACACTAAGATTATTCCAAATAAAATTTTAAAGATTTCAGAAGAGACATCAGATGAAATAACAGCTCCTAAAACAGTTCCAGGGACGGTTAACAATCCAAGCTTTAAACCTAACGAAAATTCAATTCTTTTTTGTTTAGAATAAGATATTGTTGATGCAATAGCATTACTCAATGCTGCAAATAGACTGTTACTTGCAGCAACAGTAGGAGGGAATCCTAAAAAAGTCAATACTGGAACTACTATAATCCCGCCTCCTAGCCCTATCATAGAACCTAAAATACCTGCGGCAAATCCTAAAAGAATTAACCAGAATTGATCAATCATCGAATCTTAGCTTTTTTTTTAAAATTTAAGGCTTCTAAATTGAGATTATTCTTAGAATGGAATCCACAGTGACATTATTTTGTTCAACAAATCCAGATGTTACTTCAAGAACATAAACTGCTTGTCCTTCAGGTACAATACTTTGACAACTAGCAATCTCCAAAGGGGTTTTGCATGGAGGGACATCTTTTTCAATATGAACAATTTTTCCTGCTTCGTCAAACCATATCATATCAAGAGGGAATTGCATATTCAACATCCAAAGGGAGTAAAGTCCAGGTTTATCAAAAACAAAAATCATCCCTTGATCATATGGAAGTTGATCTTGAAACATTAGACCACGAACACGTCTTGGTTCAGTATCTGCAATTTGAACTTCAAGTGGAACATCATCAATCATTATTATGCCTCTAGGAAACTCAACAGATTCTAATTTACTTTCACTTGGAATAGACATTAAACCAACAACACCAATAATTACTGCAGCAATGAAAATCGGAACTAGTGCTTGAGTTCTAGTTGTCACAGATTGGTATATCTTTAATCCTTTTAAAAACTAAGATAGTTACATCACAGTTGTTTTAAAATCACTAATTGAGGACATAGTGTTTTGGGTGGCCTTACCAATATCATGAATTGTGGCACCATTGTATTTTTTATCAAGATAACGTCCTGCAACAATCATTGGGCCACCAATTGCACAAGTAATTCCAGTAGGTTCAGGTACCCATAACATCAAAAAACCAATTTTTTGGAGTTTTTTTCCAGGAGCAGGTGCTTTTTGAAGAGAGCCTAACGAGCTTGCAGTTTGAGAACTATCCATTTGTGCAATATCAGAATACAAATTTGCCCTACGTTTAGTAGATTCAGATATTTTTCTTAATTTGTCTAGTCGTGCCTTTAAAGGATCATTCATTCTACACTCAAATTTAAAAAAAAATAGTTAAGATTCAAAGATCAATAACAATCACTGACAAGTCAACAAAGGATAACAAAAAATGGAGAAAGAGACACCCAATTATACTAGAACTACTTCAAAAACAAAGAACCCATGAAAGATAAAAATTCTAAAAGATTAGATTCAATCAAAGCAGCCCATCAATCAGAAAGAACACGTTCCAGTACAAGAATGGAAGATTATCTAGAGATAATATCAGAATTAGTAGATTTGAAAGGATATGCAACAACACTAGATATTTCAAGATACATGAATGTTAAAGCACCAAGTGTGACCAAAATGCTTCAAAGATTAGATGAGAACGGGTTTTTAGAATATGAAAAATATCATGGAATTAATTTGACAAGTAAAGGATCACAAGTTGCAGCAGGTATAAGACAAAAACATGGTATTTTACTTGAATTCTTTGAAATTTTAGGAGTAGGGTATGATACTGCAAATCAAGATACGGAAGGAATTGAACATCATCTTAATCCAAAAACAATTAAACAATTAAGGAAATTTATTACATTTCTAAAAGCAAACCCAAAGATAATTGATAATTTTAAAAATCTCTGATCAATCTAAATCGATACATGATATATTCATCTAAAATTAAAATCTCTTTTCCAGTCATTTGAAATGTATAATTGAAGATGTATCAGATGAATGATAATCAAGTATCCCAGGATTTATCATTAGTTCTGCTGAATTTACTTTTGTCACGCTTAGAATGCTTTGCCTTGTAATTTAGCAGAAATATGCTACTAACAAATCCAACACCACTAATTACTAAAAGTGGCAATACTGCATCGCATGTATTCTCCGTACATGGAAAACCTACAGTAATAATTCCAACAATAGTTGATGAAATTAGTAAAGCCAAACCAACACGTCGTTTATTCAATAAACTACTAAATTTTCTATTAACTTAAGGGTATTGATGTCATTTGACAAATTGTAATCGAGATATTTTTTGTTGAAAGTTTTTCTTAAGCATTTGGACAATTTACAGTTGGATTGACATGGCATTCAATGCAAGTTTCATCACAACATTTGTTTGTTGTAGATTGAAAGACTCACCCACAGCAAAGACATTTTTTTCCATTTTTTTTAGAATACTTTGTTTGGCTACTTAATTATTCTGAAAATTTCAATTCCTAGGCATAAAATAGTAATTTAAGTAATCAAAATTGACAAATTAAAAATCTTTAAGAAATAATTTAATATCATTTTGAGATGAAGCAGTCTGTAAAAGATTTCTTGCAATATCAGAACGTTTAGGGATTTTAATTTGGCCTTTCTTCCCAATTCTTACAGATGTCACATATTTGCCATCAACATAAACATCAGCATGCATAGAAGTGAATTCCCTATCAACAGTTAGGAGTAATGAGGTCTTTGATTCTGAAAAAGTAAATGGTAAATCATGAAAAGTGTTTTGAGATTCAGGATCTTTTTGAACAACATCAACATGAATTTGAAGAGATTTTTCAATTTCACTAATGTTTGATCCACCTCTACCAATTATAGATGGAATGTATTGTTCATCAACTATCACTTTAACTCTGTTATCAGATAAAATTTCAACTTGTGCACGAGGATCATATCTTTTGAAAGTATCCTTGATTTTGTCTTCTGCAAGTTTTTCTATTCCAACTTTTTGAACTCTTTTTGCAACAGGGACAATTACATTTTCTTCTCCAAACGTATAGATTTCATGTTCCAATACATTATCTGCAAAATTTCTGATTTCAATAACAGGTCTTGCTAAATCAGATTCAGTCATTCCAGTAGGCACTTTTACCTTTAATTCTAAATCATAGACCTTTTCAATTTGTCCATCTTTTACAAATACTACAGTATCCAAAACATTAGGAATTATTCCAAGTTCAATTTTTCCAATAAATCGCTGAATTGCATCCAATGGGGAGTTTGCATGAACCACCCCAACCATTCCAACTCCAGTTAATCGTAAATCAGCAAAAGTCCTAAAATCTTCTCTACGCCTTACTTCATCAAAAATGGTATAATCAGGGCGAACCAGTAATAAAATATCTGCAGTATTATCAAAACTTCCATCTAATTTACTGTATTGAGTAATTCCAGAATTAACTTGTAAATCACGTGGAGATTCAAATGTTTTAACAATTTTTCCGCCAGAATGGTAAAAATTTGCAAGTCCCGATGCCAAAGTACTTTTTCCAGAACCAGGAGCACCAGAAATTAGAATACCTTCAGCTCTATCAGAAAAACGTTCCATTAATTTTTCAGAAATTGAATAGTCATCTAAAGACAACTTTACAATTGGATGCACAATAGTAATTTCAAAGGATTCTGAAAACGGAGGATGCGTAATAGCAATTCTATAATCATCATGTTGAATTACAGATGCCCCATTTTTTGAAATTTCAACAGTACTAGAATCAGAAATTCGAGTAACGTCAAATATTTGAGTGGAGATCATCTCCAAATAATCTCGTGAAAGAACTTCATCACCAAGTTTAGTTAACAAAAAACTACCAGGTTTACCTCTTTTCCCCAAAGGATGTTGATTTTCTTTAAGATGAATACTCATTGTTTGTTCATCAAAAAATTTTAAGAATTCTAATGATTCATGTTTAATTTCGGGTTTAAGAAAGATAGATTCTACATCTTTTGCCTGTGCAACTAAATATTGTACTTTATCAGAAGTGTAAAGAATTGCATCGTTTTGTTTCGCCACATCTGTAATAAGAGCATCAATTCGACCACTAGATGCAAATTTAATATCATCATTAGAGGGATGGTTTCCTTTTGTAACTACATCTAATCCAAAACTACCAGATAATTCTTTTAGTTTTTTGATTTTTTCTAATCCTACAAACCCTTGTTCTTTTTTGCCAGATGCTTGGGATTGTAACTCATCAAATACAGCCTGAGGAATAATAATTTCAGAATTTCGTATGGAGCCGGCCTCTATACGCGCAATTAATTGACCATTAATAATCACACTAGTATCAACAACAATTTTTGACAATGTTACTATCTATTTTGAATTATGAATACCCTAATTAATTTTCTAGCATGGGTATTTTAGATAAAATCCATAGATTGAATCTATTTTATTTTGTATCGGAGTATAGCTAAAACTGAATCATTAATTTCTAATGTTTTGATAATTTTAGGTGAGGACACAAACTCAATTTTGGCTGATGTATTTTTTGCCATTTCCATCATTTTAAGAATATTTTTGAATTGTGAATCAGTGTGATAATTTACTGAAACAATTAGTGTATCTACTGCTCCAATTTTTAATGCCTTAAAAATAACATTATTTCTTTTTGCAGTTAATCCTGTTTTAACAAGTTTTTCATATTTTTGAATGATTTCTACAACATGTTTTCGTCTATGTTCATACAGATGATGAATGATTTTTTTATGAATATCATTAATTGGTGTAGAAAAAGACAGTGTTTCTACAAATCTACATTTTTTTACAAATTCTGAATCAAGTTCATCATAAAATTCTGTTTTTGCATGCCCAATTCCACCTAACAATAATAACTCTGAACACCCATCCATTGTTTTGATTTTCTTTGCAATGTTCTTAAAAAAAACATGAATTTTGGTTTGCCTTGCCCTTAGAAATCTACCTTGACTCTGTCCACCTTTTCTATGTCTTCCTTGTAAGTCAATTCGGAGTTTAGATTCTTGAACTATTTGGTTACCGTGAAATTTTTGTATTCTTGCAGTTTTTTGATCAATGGTTACAAGTAAAACATTATGATTGATTTTGAGAATATCCGAAAATGGTTTGAGATATGGTTTTTTACTTGTCATATAGATATACGGTAATTTTTTAGATGTTCCAATTTTTTTTATATGGATTTTGTCATTTTTTATCCAACCAAAAATACAAAAAGTTTTTGTAAACTTACCTTTAGAAATAGGATTTTCTTTGAGTTGTTTTATTGTTTTTTCAATTTTTAATTCTATTTTTTCAAATGGCTCTCTTCTCTTAGTTTCACGCAGTAAAGAGATAGTTTCATCCCCTTTTCCATATGGATAATAAACAGAAACACATTGGGAATCAACCTGTTTAATTTCATGAAAAAATTGATTCAAGGATAGCCATTCAGAATGGGATATTTCAGATAACTCTAAAGTTTTATTCACATTATGAAAAACTAAAAGGCATACTTGAGCTTTTCATTCAAACAATGTCTATTCAGTATTATTAATGAAAGATATTTTGAAATCACATTAGGGGTAAAATTATCAAATAAAATTACTTAAAGAAAACAAACCCTAAGAACTAAACTTGCTCACTCTCTGAAAAAAAAGTAAAAATTTACAAGAAAAACATGAGTGAACATAATAAGCAATTTTACAGAAACTGTACAAAATATTTTGAATTTTTAAGAAAGAAAGGAGTCGTAGACTATGATTTTGAAGATGAGTATTATTTCACCATGCCTGCAATTTCAAATCAATAGATAACAGAAGATATACGAATCTCTTCAATTTTAATAAATTATGGATTCAAATTTGCAAGAATTTGCCGATAAAGCAGTCAAATTTGCAGCAGATGCAGGGGCACAATATTGCGATGTAAGAGCAGAATATCAAGAAAAAAAATCAGTGCTGATAGAGAACCAGGAAATAGAGCATGTCAAAACAACCAGTGACAGAGGAATAGGAATCAGACTAATTAAAAATGGTATATGGAGTTTTTCATCAATTACAGACCCCAAATCATTTGAAGAAATTAAAAAAACAGTTGACGATACAATTAGAAATTCAATACATTATGGAAAGGATAAAAAAAATAAAATTGATTTTTACCCAAATTCTAAAGCAAAAAGGAAAATAGATTTTCCAGTTTTAAAAAATCCAGAATTAGAAGAATTGATAAAAATTGGATTAGATTGTAGTAGAACAATTTCAAAAACATCAAGAATCATTAAATCAATTATTAATTCACAGTATACAACTAATTCAAAATATTTTGTAAATAGTGAAGGTTCAGAAATCTTACAAAATTTTACAGATGTTATAGCAGAAATGGTTGCAATAGCTCATGAATCAGGAATTACACAATCAGTTAACACCACAGAGGGAGGACGAGGAGGAATGGAGCAAATTACAAACACGATAGATTCCAAAGCAGAAGAAATTTCGTTAAGAGCATCACAACTAATTGATGCAAACCCTGCAAATGAAGAAAAAAGTACAGTGGTAATGAATCCAGATTTTGTATCATTGTTAACACATGAGATTTTAGGACACCCTTCTGAAGCAGACAGAGTTCTTGGAAAAGAAATGGCATGGGCAGGAGGTGCATGGTGGAAAGGAAAAATTGGAGAAAAAATAGGTTCAAAAGAATTAAACGTATTTGATGATCCTACAATCAAAGAAAGTTTAGGATGGTATTATTATGATGATGAAGGGGTAAAAACTAAAAAAACAAACCTTGTGGAAGAAGGAATTTTAAAAAATCATATGCAAAATAGAGAAACAGCACAAATCTTCAACACGTCACCTACAGGAAATATGAGATCAACAAACTACAGATTCATGCCATTAATTCGCATGGCATGCACATGTATTGGAAATGGGAGTTGGGATGTTGATGAAATGATTAAAGATGTGAAAACAGGGTATTTAATTTCAGATATGAAGATACCATCAATTGACATGAAACGCTATAACTGGAGTATTTCTTGTCAATATGCACAAAAAATTGAAAATGGGGAAATCACAGATTTGTTAAGAGATGTGATAGTAATGGGTAACGCACCAGAATTTTTTGAATCAATTGATGCATGTGGAAATGACTTCACAGTAAGACCAATTACCAATTGTGGAAAAGGAGATCCTATGCAATCAATGATTATGGGTAATGGTGGACCAACAATTAGAGGGCATGCAACAGTGAAAAGTGTGAATTAAAAAATGATGAAAAAATTAGAACAAGTTAAACAAAATGTCATAGAATGCACAAAATGTGAACTTTACAAAACAAGGACTAATTCAGTTCCAGGCAAAGGGAATTTTAAATCAGATGTAATTTTTGTGGGAGAAGCCCCAGGAAGAAATGAAGACAAACATGGAGAACCATTTATCGGAGCTGCCGGAAAAAGACTGAGTTTGGCACTAGAAATGGCAGGAGTTTCAAGAGATGATGTTTACATTACAAACATCGTCAAATGTAGACCGCCAAACAATAGAGTCCCTAATACAGATGAAAGAAGTACATGTCAAGAATATCTAAAAGAAGAAATTTCAATAATCAAACCAAAAATTATTTGTGTTTTAGGCAATACTGCATTTAATTCAATTTTAGGAGGTTCTGAGATTACAAAATTCAGAGGAAAAATAATAAGAAAAAATAATCAATTGTATTTTATTACAATTCATCCAGCTGCAACAATTTACAATCAAAAATTAATTGATGTGTTAAATGAAGACATTGCAAAGCTGTTTGAATTAATCAAAGAATTAAAAAACAATAATGAAGTTTTAATAGACATTGAACAGTCTTCCTAGAAAATTTTATTTAGAAAATACAGTATCTGTTGCAAAAAATCTGCTAGGAAAAAAGATTGTCAGAAGAATTGGAAATAAGGTAATTTCAGGAATTATTACAGAAACTGAGGCATACAGGCACAAAGATGATCCTGCTAGTCACGCATTTACAAATATGACAGAAAGGAACAAAGTAATGTTCGGCAGTGTCGGGATAGCCTATGTTTATTTTACTTATGGAATGCATTATTGCTTCAATGTAGTTGCAAGACATCCAAAAACTAAAGCAGGAGCAGTCCTGATTAGAACAATCGAACCTGAAAAAGGGATTGAAATAATGATGAAAAATCGAAAAAGTTCAGATTTGAAAAATCTAACAAATGGTCCTGCAAAATTATCTCAAGCATTAGAAATCACAAAAGAGCAATACGGAATAGATTTAACAAAAAATTCAAAATTATTCATAACAAATGGTATCAAACCAGATAGGATTTTAGCAACATCAAGAATAGGAATTAAAAAATCAACAGAGAAATTATGGAATTTTAAAATTAATATTAAAAACTAGTCTTTATTATTTTCATCCAGAGTCCAAGGTAGAAATTTTCCAAGTATTCTAGCCCAATCTAATCTTAAAAGTAAAACAATTACTACAGTCATCATAACACCAAAAATAATTATTCCAACATAGACAGGAGTTGCACTATCAAGATCTTTTACAAGGGGTTCAACTAAAGACAATCCCAAATAATGATAAAGAAAAACTATAGAATAACTAAGAACAATTTTCCCAGCAAGAGTTGAAATGAAAAATTTTTTTGGATTATATTTTGCTAATCCTAGAGGAACAAAAATAATATCGTCAGGCACAGGAGTTGCAGCTGCAACAAATGCTGCGGCTGCACCATATTTTTTAACTAATCTTTCAAAAGGACGCATTCGTTTTCTAGTTTTTTCATTAATTATTCTTCTACCTTTAAAACTAACAAAAAATATAATTTGTTTTGCGGCAGTAGCTGAAACTGCAGAAATTAACGCTAAGATATGTAAGTCATATTGAGTACCAATAGACATCGTAGCTAGCAACAAAAAACCAGGCAGAGGCACAAAAGGGACAAGAGAGCCAAAGAAACTCACAAGAGACAATATTAGATATCCATCACCCACAGCAAATGGGAAAATATCAGTAAAATCCATGAAGTAAATTAAAGATATACCGTATTTAATAAAAATGAAGATTTTTTAAAAAAAATAGAGTAGAAGATGGATGAATCTACCATGGAAATTAATTTGTAATGGATATGTTTAATCCATGGGGAATATGAAGAAGAAAAGATGAGTTATGAGTTATTCATAGAATACTATCAGCAATTACAGGAAATTTTAGCTAATAATACATTTCAAGAATATGGAGTCATAGGATTATTCGTAAATTCATTATTATCAGCGACGGCATTACCAATACCTACAGAAATTTTGACATCAGCATTGTTAATGGGTGGTGAAAATATTTTTTTGGTGGCAACAGCATTAATGGTAGGTTCAACTATTGGGGGAGTTTTTAATTATGCAATAGGATTTGGTGGAAATAGAATATTTAATAAATTTAAAAAAAATAAACACAAAGACTACGGACATAAAAAAAGCCATAAAATTTTAGACAAATTTGGGTGGAGTGCAATATTTTTTGCTTCATGGATACCAGTAATTGGAGATATAGTTTTAATTTCTGCAGGTGCAAAAAAAATGAAATTTTCTAAATTTACAATATTTATGATTTCAGGGAAGGCATTAAAGACAATAGTAGTGGTAGTAGGGCTAGGATCAATATTTTAAAACAAAGTTAATTGAATTGTATTTAGAAGATCAAGAATGAAGTTTTAACATATAAAAATTCAAGATAATCATTAAAATATCATCTTTTTTCAGATTATTTAGATGTCAAAAAAAGACCTAGAACGTATTTGTGAAGACATTACAACAATTAGTCCATTTATCAGATTTGTAGGCGTAATTGGAGAGAGTGGTGAATTAAACGCATACAGACGAAGACAAGATCTAGTACCGCTATTAAATCATAAAAATTCACAATTTCAGTTTTCACATATTGCTATGAATTCAGATCTAGAAGGATTTTTTGATAAGAATTTAGGCGAAGTTGAATTTGTATGGGAAGAAAGAAAGAAAGTTCAAACAATTTCATTTGCGATTAAAAAATCAAGAGTGTGGGTATCAATAGATAAAAAAGTAATTAGATCAGAAATGTTGAGAATTATTGATTCTTGTCTACCAATAGTAAAAAAACACTCATAATCATTGAATTAATTTGAAATGTCCTTATTGTGAAATTGATTTAGATACACTTAGCATGTCAGAAGGATTAAAACATATTTTAGAACATAAAAAAAATAATCAGAATTAATTTATGGGTATTCAGTTTATACAATTCACACATGCAAGAATCAGATGAGATTACAAAATTAATTGATGAAATTAGTTTTAGAAAATCAAATTCAAAAGATTATGAAAAAATGAATTTAGAAGAAATAAGTAATGAATTAAAAAACATAATGAAGTTTGAACAAGAGTCATTTAAAAAAATCGAGGCATTTGAGAACATTCAACAAAATCAAGATTTAGAAAAATATGCAAAAATGATTTGTAAAAATATCACACAAAGAGAAATAACACAAATTCAGGAAGTGTATCTCAAAAAAATAGACGATGAATTTCTAAACTCAAAATAAATCATTCTTTATCTTCATACAGCCAACATCTAACATATCCAGTTTNNGTTTTNAATTTTGGGGGCANTGTGGTNCATTTTTCTACAACTAGAGGACAACGGTCTATAAATCNACACTGAGNNGGAACATCAAGTAAACTNGGAGGGATTCCNGGAATGTATTTTGGAGGATTNCCTTTCAAAGTAGGNATNGATTCCAAAAGTCCTTGAGTATAGGGATGTTTTGGATTTTTGTAAATATCTTCNGAAGAACCAAATTCAACCATATGNCCACCATACATAATTCCAATTTTATCTGCGATTTCAGATAATACGGCTAAATCGTGAGTGATTAACATNAAAGACATTCCANCTTTTTTGAGATTTTTGAGTAAATTCACAATTTGTGCTTGAATTAAAACATCAAGTGCAGTAGTAGGTTCATCAGCAATTACAAATTTTGGTTTCAAAAGTAAGGCCATGGCAATNATCACTCTTTGCTTCATCCCTCCGCTTAATTCATGAGGATATTTTTTTAAAANATGATTATCTAGTTTTACGGAATTTATTGTTTTTTGAATGACTTGTGTAAAATCACCATCAAAATTATGTTGAGNTAAAATTTCAATAAATTGTTCATTGATTGTAAAAACAGGNTCTAGAGAATTCATAGCACCTTGAAAAATCATGGANATTTTTTTCCATCTNAATTTTTTNTCAAACTCAGACTCAGNTANNTCTAAAATAGATTCANCCTGAAAANAAATNTCCCCATCAGTTTTACCNCCTAAAAGCATTCGAATAAGAGATAATCCCAATGTACTTTTNCCACATGCACTTTCACCAGCTATTCCAATAGATTCATTATTTTCTAATGAGAAATCAACATCATCAACTGCATACACATCTCCTTTTGATGANNAATATTTTGAAGATAATCCGTTTACTTNTAAAAATACCATATCTTTTGAGNANCCAACTAGAATTTTTATTTTGNACTAAGGGATATAAACAACATTATCAGAATGATAAAAGTCGAGTTAAATGAAACTTCCAATTTGTAGTTTTGATGCAAAAAATGCTGTTCTTTGTCCACAATGTGAAGGAAAGGTAGAATCAGGTATTCTTTCACAGTCAGATGTAGATTCATCAATTGTTCTTGCAAAAATCGCAAAATCAAATAGAGAAGTTGAAGAATTTACTCTTTTTTCAGGTAAAGAATTTGAAGGGAANTTGATTCTTGCATTAGATAAAAAAGANATCCTAAAAATCAGACAAAGTAGAACCATTTACAGAATTCTTCAAGAACAATTNGAAAGTAANATTTGGCTCGTAGAGGCAGATGAGACAGATAAAAAATTCATNGANGACTTGTTTTTCCCAACAAAGNTTTTATCAATTAATTCAGTTTGGGCACCAGGAGGAGTTCAAAANACAAAGGNNGTAATNTCAGGCAAATGGACACCAAAATTTCCAATAGATACTAAAAAAGTGGTTGAAATTGTTAAAAATGCCCGAAACCTTGACATTGAGATAGAATTTGAGGATANNAGNTAGGTAAAGAAGATGGTTTTTGGTAAAACGCATGATATTTCAGAATTAAATGAAGAATTAATTGGAAAACAGGTAGTTTTAGGNGGATGGATTGAAGATCTACGAAAATTAGGAAAAATGTCATTTATCACATTACGTGATGTTTCAGGAATTTCTCAAGTGATCGTTAAAGGAGAACTCAATGACAATNTGGGAGAAATCAATCGTCAAAGNGTTGTAAGTATCAAAGGNATAGTACAAGAAACAAAGGCAAGAGATTTTGCATTTGAAGTAAAAGCAGAAGAGATAACAGTTTTAGGAAAAGCAATTCATCCATTNCCAGTTGATCCTATCGGNAGNNTGGAAAGTAATATCGATACAAGATTAAACCANCGTGCACTNGATATGAGAAATCAAAAAACAGCTTCAATTTTTAAATTAAGACANCATGTATTNCAATCATTACGTAAAACNCTTGCAGAAAAAAAATTCATAGAGATTACAACACCAAAAATAATCGGTAGTGCAAGTGAAGGCGGTGCAGATCTTTTTTCATTAGACTATTTTGGAGATACAGCATATCTTGCTCAAAGCCCACAACTATACAAAGAACAAATGACAATAGGATTGGAAAGAGTATTTGAAATTTCAAATTTTTACAGAGCAGAAAACTCACATACTGGTAGACATTTGACAGAATTCACAAGTATTGACATTGAAGCTGCATTTATGGACTACACNGATGTAATGGATGTATTAGAATCACTNATTATNGACGTATACAAATTCGNATCTCAGAATTGTAAAAAAGANCAAGAGATGATNGAACATACNATAGATATTCCAACANCCCCATTTGAGCGAATNACATACAATCAATGTNTTGAGGAATTAAAACAAGCAGGAGAAAAAATAGAATTNGGNGATGATTTACTGGATTCCCATCTCAGAATAATTGGAAATAATCATCCNGGATTTTACTTTTTAATTGACTGGCCAATGAAATTAAAACCATTTTACATTAGAGAAAAAGATGAAGATNCAACTTTATCACGTTCATTTGATTTACAATATGGATATCTAGAATTATCATCAGGTGGAACTAGACTTCATGATTCAGAATTATTGAAATCAAGATTAAAAGAACAAGATTTAGATCCTGNACAATTTACTGACCATCTTAAAACATTTGATTGGGGAATGCCNCCTCATTCAGGTTGGGGAATGGGTTTAGANAGATTAATGACTACACTTATCGGAATCGATAATGTCCGTGAAGTGGTTTTGTATCCAAGAGACCCAGANAGATTAAGACCATANNGNTATCATTTTTAAAAATCAANATTATCAACTAAACATTGAAAANCTTATTCAAAAATATACAAAATGATGACTTGTNATTGTGAAAAACACCTAGAACAATACACTTGTTCAGGTACAAATTGTCAAGTTTGTGTATTAGGNGANGAAAACTATATNGAGAATCCAGAATCNNCAGAGGAACGATATTGTCTAAAATGTGCCATNGAAAAAGCAGGGTTCACAATGGATGAATTATGGCAATTAATGATGGCAAATCCAGATAATAGTTTTCAATGTGGCGATAAATCACATTAAAAAATNATTCAGNAGNATATGATAAAATTCNAGACTAGNANAATTCATTANAAATGTGCATTNTAGCAATTAATGAGTAAATGCATATCNTTGATTCAGATTTTTATTGCAATAGACATTTCCTTAAACTATGATTGAGCAAGAAGATGCAAAAAAAGTAGTAGAAGTGATTGGAAATAATCTCATCGGNGTGTCACATGATTCAAACAGTTTTCAAAAACTACCAGACTCATTTTGGGGATATTTTGCACGTGGCCATGATAAAAAAGGAACNTTCGGAGTAATTGTCACNTATTCTGAAGATGGNCAAGATGTAGACGAATTAATTGGTATGTATGANAAATGGGCTGAAAAAAATAAAACTAAGAAATCAGAATAATTATTTTGTTTCTTTCAAAAGTTTTCTNTATCCCTGACATTCTTTACAAATTGGTTTCCCTTTGTATTGGGGATTTCCATCAGAAATTTTNAATTTNCCTTCAGCAATTTTACATATACAACATTTNACCATTTAAAATATGATAAAAAATCCATCTAATAAAAATTGATAATTATCANAGGTTATCAGTAATGTATTTTGTAAACTCAGTNGTAGTTTTATCNCCACCGATATCTTTAGTCTTTACACCNGATTTGACNAAATCAAATATTGNNGATTCTAATTTTTTTGCNACTTCAAAACATTTTGGATCATTATATTTTGCACCAAGCCAATCAAGCATCATCCTAATTGAAAGTAAGAATGATGAAGGATTTGCAATGTTTTGTCCTGCAATATCAAATGCNGCNCCATGAACGGGTTCAAATAATGCAAAGTCATCACCNATATTTGCAGCAGGTGCCATCCCCAATCCACCTACAACTTGAGAAGATTCATCAGACAAAATATCACCAAACAAATTGGTAGTAACAATNACATCAAATTTTTCAGGTTGACGGATTAAATTCATAGCACATGCATCTACATACATTTCTTCAAATTCAATATCAGGNTAATCTTTTGAGACNTCAGTACANGCTTTNGCAAANAATCCATCAGTNATCCTCATTACATTTGATTTATGAACACATGTTACTTTTTTCATAGAGTTACGTTGTNTTGCAGTTTCAAATGCATATTTTGCAATTCTTTTNGATGCATCTTCTGAAATAATTCTCAAAGCTACTGCAGAATTTCCNAAACTNAATTCTTTTCCAGTGTAAAGATCTTCAGTNTTTTCTCGNACAATTACCATATCAATATCATCACGTAATGCAGGCATGTGAGGATATGATTTTGAAGGTCGAATATTTGCATAAAGATCAAGCATTCGTCTCAACACNACAATTACATCAGCNGCACTTTCACCAACNGGGGCTTTAAGACANACATCAGANTGTTTNATNGNNTCAACTACATCATCAGGNAATGCTTTACCTGTTTTTTCAAGCGCCTCATCNCCAGCAACTAATTTTGAAATTTCAAATTTTAAATCAAATTTTTCATTAATTGTNTTTAATACAGAAATTGCAGATTCAGATAATTCAGGNCCAATTCCATCNCCAGTAATTAATGAGATTTTGTACATGAATATGAGAAATTATTGAGGGATTTTAATTGTTAGTTTTTCAAGANNATTTTTNTGAGCACAATTGCAGATGAANTAAAACACAATNNNNGACTTAAAATTNTCAATATCAGAGATNAAAATAATCAGTTTAGTTGTTTTNCTTGAAGNANNTTTTTGAGCATTATNCGATTTATTGCATCAATTACTGCCTTTACAGANGTAGTTACAATATCTTCTCCAACGGATTTTGCAGATACTTTGTTNCCTAGTGCATCCTCAACCTTTACNGTTACNTCACATAATGCACCAGANCCNCCTGAAATTGAAGCCAAACCATAATCTTTAATTCTAATTTCAGAAAGTTTTCCCGTAATTTTTTGAATTGCATTTAATGCAGCATCAACTGGACCNACACCATAATCAGTTCCAACATGATCCTCGCCATCAATATTTAATTTCACAAATGCATANGGCATTGTTCCAATTCCAGTAGATACNGAAAATCCAGTNAANTGNACAATTCTNTTAAGATCTTTTTCACCCATTATGTCACTTGCAATTGAGAGTAATTCCACATCAGTGAGTTGTTTTCCTTGATCACCAATTACTTTGACTTTNTCTAAAATCTGCTTTGATTGTTCTTCAGTTGGTTTTACNCCATATTCAGCAAGCATTGCATTCATTCCATGAATCCCTGCATGTTTTCCAACTTGAAGCCATCTTTTTCTTCCAACTAATTCAGGACTGATTGGTTCGTATGTGAGAGGGTTATTCAACACGCCATGTGTATGAATTCCAGATTCGTGGCCAAATGCATTAGCACCAACAATTGCCTTATTGGGTTGAACAATAATTCCAACAGTTTTTGAAATAAATCTAGATGCTTCATAAATTGATTCAGAATGAATATTGGTCTCATACTGTTGTTTGTGAGGCAAGCATTTGAGTGCCATAGAAAGTTCTTCTAAAGAGGCATTACCAGCTCTTTCCCCAATTCCATTAATTGTAACATGAGCACATGCAGCTCCTGCATGAATTCCAGCCAAAGAATTGGCAACTGCCAATCCAAAGTCATTATGACAATGAACACTTACTGGGAGTTTCGTAGCTTCTACAGTATCACGGGTGATCTCTGCCATATACTCAGGTGTAGAATATCCAACAGTATCAGGAATGTTAACTCTGTCTGCTCCTGCTTTTGCAACTTCACCAAAAACTTTTCTCAAAAATTCTCTATCAGTTCTTGATGCATCTTCAGCTGAAAACTCTACTTGAAGACCACGAGATTTTCCATACTCTACTGCTTCTATTGCTTTTTCAAGTGCTTGGTCTCGAGTCATTTGGAGTTTATGTTCCAAGTGAATATCAGAAGTTGCAATGAATGTATGGATATAATTTAATCCAGCATCAACTGCAGCATCAATATCTTTTTTGATAGTTCTAGTCAATCCTGCAATCTCACACGATAATCCTTCTGAAGTAATCATCTTGACTGCTTTAGATTCACCTTCAGAAATTACTGGAAATCCAGCTTCTATTGCATCTACCCCTAATTCATCAAGTTTTTTTGCAATAGATAATTTTTGGTCAGGAGATAAAGATACACCAATAGTTTGTTCACCATCTCTTAATGTTGTATCAAATATTCTAATTTTCATGATTCACTCCTTTGTAAAGCAGCAACTCCAGTTCGTGCAACATCAATGATTCCAAATGGTTTTACTAACTCTTCAAAGGCGCTAGTTTGTTCAGGGGTTGCAGTTAACTCAACCATGATAGAGTCCTTCTTCACATTATGAATTTGACCACCATATGCATTTGCTATTTTATTGACTTCCATGCTGTCATTTGCATTACTTAGTTTTATCTTAAAAATACTTAGTTCACGGAATAATGTCCTGTGTTCATCCAAATGCTTTACCTCCACAGTATCAATCATTTTATCAAGTTGTTTCACTATTTGTTCAACTTGTTTTTCATCACCATACGTGGTAATGGTCATTCTAGAATAGTCAGGATTATCAGTAATGCCTACAGAAATACTATCAATATTGAAATTTCTAGATCTGAAAAGATGAGTTACCTTAAACAAGATTCCAGGTTTGTTTTCAACTAAAAGAGAAAGAATTGCCCACATAATTAATCACTATGAAGGTAACACCATATCAGAAAGCGAAGTTCCAGGAGCAACAAAAGGCAAGACATCTTCTTCAGGATCAATTGGAATGTCAATAACAGTTGCAACATCACTGCTTAATGCAGTTTTGATTGCCTTGTCAAGTTCGTCCATAGATTGTGCTCTAAGTCCTTGAGCTCCATAAGATTCTGCAAGTTTAACATAATCAGGGCAATTTTTTTGATCAACACCAACCATTCGTCTATCATAGAAAGTTCTTTGCCATTGAGCAACCATTCCCAATGTAGAATTATTCAATACAAATACAATAACAGGGATGTCTTCTAAAACTGCAGTAGCAAGTGAATTTTCAGTCATTGCAAAACTACCATCACCTGCAATATCCACAACAGGAACATCAGGTCTTGCAACCTTTGCACCAATTGCTGCAGGAAATCCCCAACCCATAGTTCCAAGTCCAGTAGAACTAAAGAAAGTGCCAGGTTGAATTACATCATAAAATAATGAAGCCCACATTTGATGTTGACCTACTTCAGTAGTAACAATGGATTCTTTAGGTAATAACTCTCGAAGTTTACGTAAAATTTTTGCAGCACCCATTTCTCCAGGATGTAATTTTAAATTTTCTTTCCAATAAGACCTTGTTTCTCTTACATGTTTTGTCCAAGGAGTTTCATCAGTTTTTTTAATTGCTTTTTGCAAAAGTAATTTTACCATTATTCTAAGATTTACACGAACGTCTCCAACAACTGCAAGTTGAGCTGTTTGATTTTTTCCAATCTCTGCAGGATCAACATCCATATGAATAATTTTCAAACCTTTTTCAAAGGTTTCAAAAGTTCCAACAGATCTATCAGAAAATCTAGTACCAATAGCTAATACACAATCAGCTTCTGCCATGATTTTATTTGCCTCAGCATGACCATGCATTCCAATAGAACCTAAACATAAAGGATGATTTTCAGGAAATGCACCTTTTCCTTTGAAAGTGGTAACAACAGGGAGCATTAAGGTTTCAGCAATAGACTGTAATTCTGCAAATGCTGATGAAATAATTGTTCCACCACCAGCTAAAATAACAGGTTTTTCTGCATGCAATAACATTTCAATTGCTTTTTCAACTGCAACCATATCAGGATCAGTCCAAGGGTGAAATCCAGGAATTTGGAATTCATCTGGGAAAACCATTTCTGCTTCATTTTGTTGAACGTCTTTTGGAATATCAATAAGTACAGGGCCAGGTCTTCCAGTTTCTGCAATGTAAAATCCCTTACGAATTACTTCAGGAATTTCAGCAGCAGTTCTTGGTTGATATGCATATTTTACAACAGGATTGGCCATTCCAATAATATCACTTTCTTGAAATGCATCTTTTCCTATCATTGCAACAGGAACTTGACCAGTTACTGCAATCATTGGGGAAGAATCAGCTTGAGCAGTAGCTATTCCAGTTAAAATATTTGTAGCACCAGGCCCAGATGTTGCAAAACAAACACCAGGTTTTCCTGAAACTCTTCCAAAACCATCTGCCATATGAGATGCAGATTGTTCATGTCGTGCCAAAATATGACGTATATCGCATCGTGAAAATTCATCATACATTGGAAGATTAGATCCTCCAGGTAATCCAAATACTTGTTTAACACCTTCTTTTTCCATTGCAGTCATCAAGGCTTTTGCACCAATCATAGTTTCCATTTTATTCATCAAATTTTTCTCCATAATTTTAATGTGTAAAAATTTTGAGTGTTCTTTATAGCAGAACTACTTGAAATTTGTCAAGTGGTTCAGTTAATGTCATACTCATTGAAATCAAGTAAACAATCAATCAATAAGTTATAAAGATTCTCAAAGAAATAAGAGCCATTTTACTCGTAGATATGCAGAAGATTTAAACGGATTATTTCTATCTTTCAAATTACAATTGTTATCAGATCAAGAAGAAATCATTAAGATCATTGAAGCATTATTTGAAGTAGGAATAACAAAAGATTCCTCAATACTAAGAGAAATACATCTCAATGATCCTAAATTTTCCAGTTTTAGTGATTTACCCCCATATGATCTCAAAGACTATCAAAATACAATTGAATTAGAGGAATTGAAATTTGTAAGTATTTCTGACTATAGTTATGAAATCAAAAAACCAAAAATTAGCATTTTTGAGAATACAGCTATAGTAGCAATGGAATTGATTCAGAAAGGAATGCTAGTAGATACAAAAGCATACACAGGTGAACATATGGAAATTAACGGTAGAGCCACATTCGTTTTAATAAAACAGCCCACATGGAAAATTGCACACATTCATCTATCAAAAATTAGTATCTAATATTTTTTGTAAGATTAGTTTAGGTTAGTTTTGTTTAGGTTTGTTTTGTTTAGGTTTGTTTTGTTTAGGTTTGTTTTGTTTAGGTTTGTTTTGT